>JABDNZ010000463.1 GCA_013043565.1 Gemmatimonadota bacterium
CGCCGAGTTCCTCCGGGAGGTGGGGTATCCGATCCTACCTCATATGGCAGGCCTCTGGATCTTCAGGATCGTCCTGTTGGTCTGCGTAGGCCTCCACATGCTTTCGGCTTGGCAGGTCTACACCCAGAGCCGGAATGCCAGGGGGAGTAAGTACACGAAGGAGGAGTCCCTCTCTTTCGCCTATGCGTCCCGGACGATGCGCTGGGGTGGGGTGATCATCATCACTTTTGTGGTCTATCACATTCTCCACTTCACCACCGGGACGGCCCTTGCCGAGTTCGTTCATGGGGAGGCGTACCAGAACGTGGTCTACGGATTTCAGCAGCCGCTGGTGGTGGGATTCTACGTTCTGGCGCTGGTGATGGTGACGTTCCACGTCTACCACGGGTTGTGGAGCGCCTTCCAAACGGTGGGTGCGAACCATCCGAAGTACAACGCGTACCGGAGGCCTCTGGCCCTGGTTCTGGCTCTCCTTCTCTTCGCCGGCTTCATGACGGTTCCGGTGGGGGTGACGGCAGGGTTCCTGACGATCTAGAGGTCCCGAAGACGGGACCCAACGTATACGAGTGGAGGTTTCTGGGGATATGGAGCTCAACGCAAAAATTCCATCCGGCCCCATCGATCAGCACTGGACCAACCACCAGTTCGAGATGAAGCTGGTGAACCCGGCCAATAAGCGGAAATACAATGTGATCGTTATTGGATCGGGGCTGGCCGGGGCCGGGGCCGCCGCAACCATGGGCGAGCTGGGCTACAACGTTCGAGTCTATACCTATAACGACTCGGCCAGAAGGGCTCACTCCATCGCCGCCCAGGGCGGTATCAACGCCGCGAAGAACTACCAGAATGACGGTGACAGTATCTTCCGCCTCTTCTACGACACCGTGAAGGGAGGAGATTTCCGATCCAGGGAATCCAACGTGTACCGGCTGGCCGAGGTTAGCCTGAACATCATCGATCAGGCGGTGGCGCAGGGGGTGCCGTTCGCCCGGGAATACGGCGGCCTCCTGGCGAATCGGTCCTTCGGTGGCGCCCAGGTATCTCGGACCTTCTATGCAAGGGGTCAGACCGGGCAGCAGCTTCTCCTGGGGTGTTATCAAGCCCTCCAAAAACAAGTCCATGCCGGGAATGTCAAAGTCTTCTCCCGTACGGAGATGATGGATGTTGTGGTGGTGGACGGGGTGGCAAAGGGTGTGGTGCTCAGGGACCTGGTGAGCGGCCGGATCTACTCCGATACCGCCGATGCAGTTGTCCTGGCCACCGGGGGGTATTCCAACGTCTTCTACCTCTCCACCAACGCCAAAGGCTGCAACGTCACTGCGGCCTGGCGGGCCCATAGGAAGGGTGCCGGCTTCGCCAACCCCTGCTTCACCCAGATTCATCCGACCTGTATTCCGCCTTCCGGGGAAGAGCAGTCCAAGCTCACCCTCATGAGTGAATCCCTCCGAAACGACGGGCGGATCTGGGTCCCGGCGAAGGAGGGAGACACACGGGCTGCGGGCGACATCCCCGAGGGCGAGCGGGATTACTACTTGGAGCGGTTCTATCCGTCCTTCGGGAACCTGAGCCCACGGGACATTTCCTCTCGCCGGGCCAAGGAGATGGTGGATACCGGGCACGGCGTCGGCGAACTGAGGAACGGGGTTTATCTGGACTTCGCAGATGCCATCAGCCGGTTGGGAGAGGGCGCCATCCGGGAACGCTACGGGAACCTCTTCTCCATGTACGAGAAAATCACAGGGGAGGACCCGTACAAAGTGCCCATGAGAATCTACCCGGCACCCCATTACACCATGGGCGGGCTCTGGGTGGATTACAATCTCCAGACCACCGTCCCGGGCCTCTTCGCCACCGGGGAGGCCAATTACTCCGATCACGGAGCCAACCGCCTGGGTGCCAGCGCTCTCATGCAAGGCATGGCCGACGGCTACTTCGTCATGCCCCTGACCATCGGTGACTGGTTGGCTCGAGTGAACCCGGGCGACACCTCAACCGATCACGCAGCGTGCAAGGATGCCGAGAGGGACGTCAAAGAGAAGATGGACCGCCTTCTGGCCGTGGCCGGAAAGACCTCCGTGGACTCCTTCCACCGGAGGCTCGGGAAGATCATGTGGGACAATTGCGGGATGTCCCGGGAAGCCTCAGGGCTCAAGGGTGCTATCGAAGAGATTAAAGTCCTTCGGGACGAGTATTGGCAGGACGTCAGGGTCCTGGGTAACGGAGAGTCCTTCAATCAGTCCCTGGAGAAAGCGGGTCGGGTAGCCGATTTCATGGAGTTCGCCGAGGTCATGTGTTATGACGCCTTGACCCGGGACGAGTCCTGCGGCGCCCATTACCGAGTGGAACACGTGGATGAAGAAGGAGAGGCAAAACGGGACGACGAGAACTTCGCCTTCTCGTCGGTTTGGGAGTTCAAGGGAGTTGGAGAGGAGCCGGCCCTTCACAAAGAGCCGTTGACCTTCGAGAACGTGCCCCTCTCCACGAGGAGCTACAAATAATGGATCTCACACTTCACGTATGGCGGCAGGACGGGCCAAACGACAAAGGCCGGTTCGAGACCCTTCCGGCAAAGGACATCAGCGAGCACATGTCCTTCCTGGAAATGCTCGACCTGGTGAACGAACAGCTGATCGAGCAGGGCAAGGAGCCCATCGCTTTCGACCATGACTGCCGAGAAGGGATCTGCGGGACCTGCGGGCTCATGATCAACGGCGTGCCGCACGGACCTCTGGCTCTCACCACGGCGTGCCAGATTCATATGCGGCACATCAAGGGGGCGAAGGAGATCTGGGTCGAGCCCTGGAGGGCCACGGCCTTCCCCGTCATCAAAGACCTGGTGGTGGACCGGAGCGCCATGGACCGGATCATCGAGGCCGGAGGGTACGTTTCGGTCCGGACCGGTGCGGCCCAGGACGCCAACGCCACACCCATAGAGAAGATCGATGCCGACATGGCCATGGACGCCGCCATCTGCATCGGGTGCGGAGCCTGCGTCGCGGCATGCCCCAACGCATCGGCCATGCTCTTCATGTCGGCGAAGGCGGGGCACCTGGGCTTCCTGCCTCAGGGCCAGCCCGAGCGATACGAGCGGGTCCTGAACATGGTCGGCGTGCATGACGACGAGGGATTCGGGAATTGCACCAACCATGGGGCGTGCCAGAACGCTTGTCCAAAGGGGATCAGCGTCGACTTCATCGCCCGTTTGAACCGGGACCTGGTGAAGGCCACGCTGACCTATAAGCCTTACGAGATCACGGCAGTGTAGGGTCGGCCGAAGTCCGGCGGGACTCGGTCGCCGAAGTGAGGATGGCAGCGACCGAGAGATCGGGAGTGCACGAAGGGCCGGTTCCGCAGGGGGCCGGCCCTTCCATGAGAAAGGGATGGAGGAAGCATCATGAGAAAATGGATCGGGACGTTCGTAGTGGTGGCGTTGGCGGCCTGCGGGGGCGAGGCAGGTGATACCGGCGACGCCGTGGAGGTGCAGCCGGCGCCCGAGATGGCCCCGGGAGTAGAGCTGGCGGCCATGACCCAGACCGAATCAGGCCTCCATATCCTGGACCTGGAGGTGGGGGATGGTGAGGAAGCTTCTGTCGGACTCCTGGCCACCGTCCATTACACAGGGTGGTTTATCGATGGCGAGAAGTTCGATTCGAGTCTGGACCGGGAAGAACCCTTCCCCGTCTCTATCGGGGCTGGACGAGTCATCGCAGGGTGGGAAGAGGGCCTCGTAGGGATGAGGGTCGGTGGAAAGCGGCGGTTGGTGATTCCGCCGGAGTTGGCCTACGGGCCTGACGGCCGCCCAGGGATCCCACCCAACTCCACGCTGGTGTTCGACGTGGAGCTCCTCCGTGTTGAATAGGAGCAGAGACATGGGAGCATTCAGCCTGCGGGCGTTGGTGTTTGGCGCCGCGGCCCTTTTTTGCTGGGGCTGCGCCACCGGCGGGAGCGTTTCGGTGGATCCGACCCAGATCACATTTGCGCCCGAGCTGGGGATCGTCCTCGACCAGATGACGGTTACGCCTGATGGCGTGTACTACCATGACCTGGCCGAGGGGGCGGGGGAGGGGGTAGGGAGGAACGATCGTGTCCGGATCCACTACAACGGTTTCCTCCCTGACGGGACCCCCTTCGACTCCTCGGTGGCCCGGAACGAGCCCATCGAATTCGTGGTCGGGATGCGGGAGGTTATCCAGGGTTGGGAGATCGGCGTGCGAGGGATGAAGGCCGGTGGCCGTCGGATCTTGGTCATTCCGCCCGATCTGGGGTATGGTTCTAGAGGGATCACCGGTGTCGTGCCAGGAAACGCCACCCTTGTCTTTGAGATTCAGCTGTTGGGAGTGGGTGAATGATGCGGTTTTTTTCGGGCGTAACGGCCCTTGGCCTTCTTCTGGTTCTCCTTGCGTGCGATCCGGGGGGGACCACGGGCCCGAAGGGCACGGACGAGCTCACCTTTGCCCCGGAGCTCAGTGTTGACCTGACACAGATGACCCGGACGTCTTCAGGGCTCTACTACCAGGATCTTGTTGTGGGAGAGGGCGAGGTTGCGGCGGCGGGCGGCGACGTCACTGTCCACTACACGGGCTGGCTTCACGACGGCACCCAGGTCGACACGAGCGCGGGTGGGGATCCGTTGTCATTCAACCTCCTCCAGGTTATCGCAGGATGGGGAGAGGGCGTCCCCGGCATGCGAGTCGGGGGGACCCGGAAGCTGGTGGTTCCTCCGCATCTGGGGTATGGATCGGCCGGCTATCCGGGAGTTATCCCGGCGAATGCTACGCTGGTATTCGACATCGAGCTCCTGGCGGTCGGCTGACCCCAACCGGATCGAGTCTTTGGGGGGCCATAAAAAACCCTGGGTCACTTCGGTTTGGCGTGGTCCTGATCTCCGCAGGTTTCCTTTCCTGTGGGGATGGCGGTACCGGACCGGCGAAGACCAGGATTGGGACTGAGGGGGGCGTGGCAACCTTCGCTGGCGGATCGGTAGTCCTCACGGTTCCCCCAGATGCCCTTTCGGCCTTCGAGATCATCTCGCGGGGACTGCCAAAATCGATCCCTTCCTCCATCGGTGATCTCGCCAACCTCAAGCGGCTGAGGCTGGCTTACGGGCTGACCGGATCGATCCCCTTGTCCATCGGCAACCTGACCAACTTGGAGTAACTGAACCTCAACAGTAACGACCTTTCGGGACCAATCCCGTCAGCGCTCGGGCAGCTAACCAACCTCCTTGAGCTGTCTTTAACCCAGAACGGCCTGACCGGGTCCATTCCGCCTGCACTCGGAAGCCTCTCGAATCTCACCCACCTGAGGTTGAACTC
>JABDNZ010000470.1 GCA_013043565.1 Gemmatimonadota bacterium
GGATCGGGGGGAGCTACCTTCCACATCCGGCTTCCGGTCCACCAGGTGAGCGAGTAGGGTGCCTCACGATTCCTCGTCCCCCCTCCGCGGCCTCTCACACCTTCCCGAACTAAACCCCCAACAGCGGGAGGCTGTGGAGCATTTCCAAGGGCCTCTGCTTGTCTTGGCCGGGGCGGGGTCAGGAAAGACCCGAGTTCTTACCGCCAGAATCTGTCACCTGGTCCGCCACCATGGTGTGCCTCCTTACCGCATTCTCTCCGTCACGTTCACCAACAAGGCGGCGGGCGAGATGAAGGAGCGAATCCGGAAACAGCTCGGGGAGGAACCCACGGGTCTCTGGGCGGGGACCTTCCACTCCACCGGCGCCAGGATCCTCCGCCGTTTTGCAGGCCTCCTCGGGTGGTCGCCAACGTTCACGATTTATGACCAGGAACAGACTCTCCGTCAGATCAAACGGGCTCAGGAGGAGGCTGGAATCGACCCCAAACGGTGGAGCCCGAAGGTCTTCCGGTCCCATATCAGCGGCGCAAAAAACCAGTTGGTCTCCCCCCAGGTTTTCTTGGAGGAGAACGGCGAGAGTTTTGACATTCTCCAACGGCACGTGGCACGGGTTTACCCCGTCTACCAGGAAGCCTTGAAGAACCATGACGCCTTTGACTTTGACGACCTCCTTGTCAAACCGGTCGAGCTTTTCGAAAACCACCCCGAGATCCTGGAAGACTATCGATCGAGGTTTTCCTTCCTTTTAGTGGACGAATACCAGGACACGAACAGGGCCCAGTTTCGGTTTCTCGAGCTTCTGGCGGGAGAAGCGGCCAACCTCATGGTCGTGGGAGACGACGACCAAAGCATTTATGCGTGGAGAGGGGCGGACATCCGAAACATCCTGGACTTCGAGGCCTCGTTCCCTCGGGCATCGATCGTTCGATTGGAGGAGAACTATAGGTCTACAGAGAAGGTTCTGGAGGCGGCCAACCAGGTGATTCGGCACAACGTGGACCGTAAGGGAAAGAACCTTCGAACCCGAAGGAAGGGCGGGGAGGCGATCTCCGTAACGGAAACCCTGGACGAGACCGATGAAGCCAGATGGATCGCAGGGGAGATCGAGTCTGCCCTGAGCCAGGAATCAGGGCGGGAGCACCGGTCCTTTTCGGTTCTTTACCGTACGAACGCCCAAGCCAGGGCCCTGGAGGATGCGTTTCGCGTCAAGGGACTCCCCTACCAGGTCGTAGGCGGGGTCGGGTTCTACGAACGGAGGGAAATCCAGGACGTTCTGGGCTACCTGCGATTGATCTCCAACCCGAGGGATGGCGTCGCGTTCGATCGGGTAGTTGGGTATCCACGCCGCGGAGTTGGGTCTACCACGGTGGCGCGCCTCCGGGATTGGGCGAGGGAGGCGGGCGTAACGCTCCTCGAAGGGGCGTCCAGAGCCTCGGAGATCCCCACCCTCCCCAAAACCGGCGCAAAGGGCCTGACCGAGTTCGCCGATTTGATTCAACGGTACTCTGCCAGGGCTTCGCAGGCGGAGGTAGGCGTGGTTTTGGAGGAGCTCGTCGAAGAACTGGATCTGCTCCGGCTCCTGAGGGAGGAAGGTCCGGACGGAGACGACCGAGCCGAAAACGTGAAAGAACTCATCGCCGCCGCCATGGACTTCGAAGCCGAGCTCCTGGAGGAGGACGACCTGCCCCGGGATCGCTTCTCGGATCTGGACTTTTTTCTCCAGAGGGTGTCACTGGTCGCCGATGTGGACCTCCACGACCCTGATGCGGACAGTGTGACCCTGATGACCCTTCATAACGCGAAGGGCCTGGAATTCCCCGTGGTCTTCATCTCCGGGATGGAAGATGGCCTATTTCCCTTGGGACGGGCTTACGACGATCCGGCCTCTCTGGAAGAAGAGCGCCGCCTCTTTTATGTGGGAATCACCAGGGCCCAGGACAAACTGTATCTGACCCACGCCCGGCAACGGCGTCGGGCCGGAGAGTACATGTACGGTCGCCTGTCCCCTTTTGTCGAAGCCATCGATGAAACCCTTTTGGAAGAGAGAGTCTCCAGCCGAGTGAAGCGCAGCTTCCAGACCGGTTTTGGGGTCGGGTTCGGTCGCGGGGCGGCTCGAGGGAGAAGAAAGGAGAGGGCTCAGGAGGAATGGGATGACTCCTTCCCCGACGAGGATCTGAACCAGGACCTTCCCAGGTTTGTGAAAGGCGAGAGGGTGTCCCACTCGACCTTCGGGTCGGGGACGGTCATGGAGGTCTCCGGATTCGGTCCGGACCTCAAAGTCTCCGTGAAGTTCGACTCGGTGGGGGTCAAAAGGCTCTTGGCCCGTTATGCCGACCTGGAGAAGGACTACTTCTGATCTCCGGAGGTTGAAGTATCTCCTGAGGTGAGAAGATGGTTGGCTCTATTCACGTTGGCCTTAGGCCAGAAAAGGAGCGGCCCGGTGGGGAGAGGGAAGAAGCGATCTGCCAGCTCGTCCAGAATGCGGGGATCCTGGCTCCCGCCCTCGGCCTTTCCTGCCCGGCGGAGCTTCTTGGCGATCCGTAAGTTCAATGCCCCAATCGGATCCAAACCCCTGGCTCTGGATTCGTGTCCCGACCGAAGGTATTCGACGATGTAATCGAAGGAGTAGCCCAGGTATAGCTGGACCCGGGCCTCCGGTAGGTCGTATCGGGAGCTGCGAAGGACCTTGTCGAAGACCTGCTTCCACCGGTCGTTGTCTTGGGCCTGGAT
>JABDNZ010000472.1 GCA_013043565.1 Gemmatimonadota bacterium
CTTCCGTCTTGCAGATCCCTACGACCCGACCAGGGCTAGACCGTGTTCGCGCTCGAAATCGGAATCCCCGTTTCGTCCTCGTAGAACTCCCTCAAGCGCCTCAACTCCTGCTTCAACTGCTCCACGACCTCCTGGTAATCGGGGTGGTCGTAGACGCTGCTGAGCTCCTGGGGATCGGTCTCCAGGTCGAAGCACTCCCATTCGCCAGTCTCATAGTAGTGGATCAGCTTGTACCGCTCGGTCCGAACGCCGTAGTGCTTCGCGACCATGTGGACGGCTGGGAACTCGTAATAGTGGTAGTAGATGCTGTCCCGCCATCCGTTGTTGCGCCGACCCTCCATGAGGGGGATCAGGCTCTCACCCTGGATGTCTTCGGGGATGGGCAGACCCGCCGCATCGAGGAACGTCGGTGCATAGTCGATGTTCTGGATCATGTGGCTGACCTCCGTGCCTGGATCGATTCGGCCGGGCCACCTTGCCACGAATGGCATCCGGAGAGATTCCTCGTACATCCAGCGCTTGTCGTACCACCCGTGCTCGCCCAGATAGAACCCCTGATCGGAGGAGTAGATGATCAGGGTGTTCTCCGCTAGCCCGGTCTGGTCCAGGTAGTCGAGAATCCTGCCCACGTTGTCGTCGACCGAGGCGATGCACCGCAGATAATCTTTGATGTACCTCTGGTAGTAGTACCGGACGAGGTCGTCCCCGCTGAGGTCGGCTTCGGCGAAGGCCACGTTCCTGGGTTCATACACCGAATCCCACAGCGCTTGCTGCTCGGGTGTCATGCGATCGTACGTTGCCGCCCAGAGGTTCTGATCCGATTCAGCGTCGGATGCCGGTGGGGTGATCTTCAAATCGTACGCCGGAAAGAAGTGATCCCTGATGGACATCTCCTGATTTGAGGCGGGAGAGGCCCGTCCCTGATAATCGTCCAGGAGGGTCTCCGGCTCCGGGATGTCCTCACCCTCGAACAGCCGCATGTGATCCGGCCCCGGCATCCAGCTCCGATGGGGCGCTTTGTGTTGGCACATCAGGAGGAAGGGCTTCTCTGGATCGCGCCCGTTCTCGAGCCAGTCCAGGGACTGATCGGTGACGATGTCGGTGACATATCCCTCGATCCTTTCAGTCCCAGCCGGCGTCCGGAAATCAGGGTTGTAGTAGTGTCCCTGGCCCGGGAGCACCTTCCAGTAGTCGAAACCCTCCGGGTCGTTCCGCAAATGCCACTTCCCGATCATCGCGGTCTGGTACCCGGCTCCTTGAAGTGCTTTGTTGAAGGTGGGTTGGGAGGTATCGAAGGGATCGGCCCGGTTATCGATCTTGCCGTTGATGTGGCTGAACTTCCCGGTGAGGACAACGGCACGACTCGGGGCGCAGATCGAGTTCGAGCAGAACGAATTCTGAAAGATGGCCCCTTCCCGGGCGATGCGGTCGATGTTCGGGGTCTGGTTTATGCGTGAGCCGTAGGCGGAGATTGCCTGGCAAGCGTGATCGTCCGAGAAGATGAAAACGATGTTGGGCGGACCTTCCTCAGCCCCCTGGCATCCCCCGAGGAAAGGGAATCCCAGGAGGGGTGTCATGGCACCGAAGGCGGCTGCCCCGGCCCCGATTCGAACGACTTCCCGCCGGTCCATATCTCGCCCCTTGGACATAGCTCTCTCCTGTGCCTGGTCGTCCTCGCCGAAGGGGGGAGGGTAGGTGGGAAGCCTCCGATGGGGCAACCCTTACCGGGCGAAACCGAACTGGAGTCCGGATGGGTGGGCGCGGAGCTGAAGGGGACCGTATCTTTTCCCCGCGTTCGTCCTTTTAGCCTTCACATTCAGGTACTCCGAATGGCTCCTGTCTACGACTTCACCGACCATCACCACACAAGGCGGGAGTTCCTGCGGCGCATGGGCTTTGCCGGCCTAGCCTTGTCGGCGGGGGGGATCACCCAGTCTTGCTCCATGAGCAACCCCCGGGCCCACCCTCCCAGTGTTGTCCTCATTTTCATGGACGATCTTGGATATGCCGATGTGGGCTCATACGGAGCAGAGGGGTATCGGACTCCGAACCTGGACCGATTAGCTGCGGACGGCATGATCTTTACCGATTTTTACGCGTCGCAGGCGGTATGCTCGGCGTCCAGAGCCTCTCTTCTGACCGGGTGTTACGCCGAGAGGGTGTCCATCCGAGGCGCTCTGTCTCCCTCCTCCGAGGTAGGGCTCCATCCCGACGAAACGACGATCGCGGAGCTTTTGAAGGCGAAAGGCTACTCGACCGCCATCTTTGGGAAATGGCATCTGGGGCATCATCAGGAGTTCCTTCCTCTCCAACACGGATTTGATGAATACCTGGGGCTTCCCTACTCCAACGACATGTGGCCGGTGGGATACGACGGCACACCTGCTTCAAGAGGGAACAAGGCGGCCCATCCACCGCTCCCTCTCGTCGAAGGGAACGAGGTCCGGGAGACGATCGAAGATCAGGCTGGGCAGGACCGGCTGACATCCCTGTACACCCAGCGGTCGGTGGACTTCATCGAGCGAAACGCCGAGAACCCTTTCTTCCTCTATCTGGCCCACTCCATGGTCCACGTCCCGCTGGGCGTATCCGACCGCTTCAGGGGGACTACGGCCCAGGGCCTCTTCGGGGACGTGATGGAGGAGATCGACTGGTCGGTGGGGCAGGTCCTGGACGCTCTGGATCGGACCGGACAGTCAGAGGACACCCTGGTGATCTTCACAAGCGACAACGGCCCCTGGCTCAATTTCGGAGACCATGCGGGCTCGGCGGGTCCACTCCGGGAGGGGAAGGGCACAGCCTTCGAGGGAGGTCCGAGGGTGCCTGCCATCTGGAAATGGCCAGGACGAATAGAGGCCGGGTCGATCTGCCACGACATGGCGTCTACTCTCGATGTGCTCCCGACGGTAGCGGCTATCGCGGGAGCCGCGATGCCGGAAGCCCCCATCGACGGAGTGGATGTCATGCCCCTCTTGCTCGGTGAGAAGGGTGCCAGTCCCCGGGACCAGTTCCTGTTTTATTACGATGGCCAGTTGAGGGGGATCAGGGAGGGCCGATGGAAGCGGGTTTACGAGCATAGGACGCGGTCATATGAGAATGTCGAACCGGGGATGGGAGGTCTCCCGGGCCCCTATGCTTTTCCCACCGTGCCGGATGCCCTCTACGACCTGGAGACCGACGTCGGAGAAACCACGGACGTTGCCGAGGAGTACCCGGAGATCGTGGCCCGCCTCGATGCTCTCGCCGAAGAAGCTCGGGAGGCTCTCGGCGACGGGTTGAGGGGCCGGAGGGGGTCCGAGGTCCGCCCCCCCGGTCGTTCGAGCTTCGACCGGCCTCCGAACGTCGAGCACCTGGCGGTGGGTGCTCAGGTTTCCCTCGCGATCCCCCCAAGTCCGTCCTATCCGGGAAACGGCCCCGGGGGCCTCTGTGACGGGGAGGTAGGGAGCCGGGACCACCACGACGAGCGATGGATGGGGTGGAGTGGGGAAGACCTGGAGGCCACCATCGACCTTGGAGAACCGATGGCGGTCCGGCGCGTCGGCGTGGATTGTCTCAGGGCCCAGGGGCCCTGGATCTTCCTTCCCCGACGGGTTGAGGTGTCTGTCTCACTGGACGGAAAGGAATGGACGGAGGTGGGGTGGACGGATGTGCCTGTGGAGAATCGCCTCGAGAAGTCGGTCGTGAAGATCGAGGTCGAGGTTCCCTCGGTGCCCCGCCCGGAGCGGGCGAGGTTCGTCCGAGTCCGGGCCCGGAACCAAGGTCCGCTGCCCGACTGGCATCCAGGGGCGCCGGAGGATGCCTGGCTTTTCGTGGACGAGATCCTGGTGGAGGGGGAGTCCGGTTGACTGGACAATCAAGCTGGGGGACTACTCTCCGGTCCCGTTCGGGTGGCAGGACAGACAATTCGGACTCGCGTAGACGTACCCCGCGACTTCCGAGTGCTTGTTGTCCATGGTGGTCTGGCTGTGGGTGTGGCAGGCAAAACAGGTGAATTCTGAATAATCACTCTGGTTGGTGTGACAGGTGCTGCAAGCCGACCATTTCCCATTGTGTTTTCCTGAGAAGATCGGGAAATACTGACTGTCATGGTTGAACTGGCCGTCACTCCAGACCGTGGGGGTATGACAGCTCGTGCAGTCGGTGGGATAACCACTGCCGGCGTGCTTCCCGTCATAATCGGTCTGGTGACAGGCCACGCAGTCG
>JABDNZ010000474.1 GCA_013043565.1 Gemmatimonadota bacterium
TTCTGTCGCAGGGAGGCTTCCGCTTCGTCTCGCAGGCCGAAAAGGACCTCCGTGGCCGCGGCCCCCTCCTCCTTGGTGGCTCTTGCCGCTTCGACCTCGGCCTCCAACTCAGCTTCTTCCCGAGCCAGGGCCTCCAAGCGCTCCGATGCCTCTTCAGAAGCCGCCTCCATATCGGTCAAGCGCTCGATCAGGCGTCCCAGGTCCCCCTCTTTCCGCGTTACCTCGAGAGCCAGCTCCGTCTCACGGTCCCGGGCGGCCTCCCAGGCAGTTCGCGCCTGGGCAACCTCCTGACGGGAAAAAGCCTCCTCTTCCCTGAGACGATCCACTTCCTCTTGGAGCAGCTCTCGGTCCTCCAGGGCCGTCCTTTGCCGCTCCTCAGCCCGGGCCTTGGCCGCCCGAGTGCCCTCGATCTGTCTCGCGAGCTCCTCCTGATGCCGATCCAGGTTTATTCGGCGATCCTTTTGGGCCTGTACCTGGGCAGAAGCGGACCGATAGGAATCTTCAGCTTGCCTGAGATTCTGCCAGGTTTCATCCAGGGCTGCTTCACATTCTTCCGCCGCGGTTTCCGCCGCCTCCCGGGCCCTCCTGGCCACCTCCGCCTCCTCTTCCTCCCCGTCCATCTCCTCTCTGAGGGCTTTGGCCTGCTCCCTACGCTCGAGGATTCCGGAGCTTCCCAGCGGATTCCCGATCCGAACGACACCTTCCCGATCCACGGCATTCCCCGAGAGGGAGAGGAGCCCCACCCCGGGCCCCCCGTCCGAGAGGGTCCCCTCCCGATCCAGGCCCACCCCTGCAAGGAGCCTTCGGAGCCACTGGGCGCCTTTCCCCCTCAGTTTCAGGGCCTTGAGGAGACTTCCCCCGGGCTGGCTGGCCTCGGGAGACCAGCCATCGAGTGGGAAGAGGATCAGCCCCCCGCGGTTCTTCCATTCTGTGCGGTGCCATTCTTCCAACCGGCGGACCACCGACCCATCCTTGACCACCAGGCCTTGGATCAGGGGGCCCAGGTAGGACTCGACGGCTCGTATCACATCCGGTTCGCCGGTCAAGGAGTCGCCCAAGGTTCCCAGGATTCCCGAATCGTCCAGTGCGAGAGCGGCCTTTACGGCCGGTTCCAGCCCCTCCTGGCTTCGGGCCATTCCCTCCAGAGCATCGATGCGTGTTTGGAGGTTCGTGACCCGATCCGACGCCGCCGCTTCGGATTTTCTGGCCTCTTCGAGGAACGCTCGGGCTTCCCTCGACCGCTCCTTGGCAGCTTCCAAGGCAGCCTTCTGCTCTTCGACAATCTCCTGATGCCGCGCCACCTCGTCGGTGAACAGATCTCCCTGGGTCTCTACGTCCGACAATGCATGGGAGGCCTCATCCATCTCCCCCTGTACCCGTTCCAGGTTCCGGGTCAGCTCCGCCGCTTGGGCGTCGGCGGAAGCGGCTTCTCCCTCCAGGTGAGCCTGTTTACGGGTCAGGTCACGCAGCCGTGACTCGGAGGCTCCGAGCTTCTCCCGAACCGCTTCCAGGATCTCCCGGGCCTCCCGGGCGGCGTCCTCTCTTCGCCCTCGCTCCGTTTTCAGACCTTCGAGCTCGGTAGCCATACCCCGTTCGGTGGCCTTGAGCTTGTCCACCTCCTTTTCCAGCCGCTCGATGCGTCCCCGCACATCCTCCCGCTCCCCCACGATCTGGGACATGCGCTTACCGGCGTAGTTGGCCCGCTCCTCGGCCACCGCCAAATCCCTCTCCCAACGGATCAAGTCCTGCCGGATATCGTCGACCTTCCCCGCCGCTTCCCGCCGGTTCTGCTCCAACTCCACCTGGCGGATGCGAAGCGTTTCGTGCTGGGCCTCGGCGGCTCGGAGCTGGGCAACGAACCCCTCCCCCAGTTCCCGGTCACCGGCCAGCTCTTTTTCGACCTGGTCCAGGCGAGACCCCAACCGATCCAGATCCTCACGGACGACGGCAACTTCCACCGCCAACCGGCGATCCCTAAGGGTGTGGTACCGCTGTGCTTTTCCCTTCTGCCGGGCCAGAGACCGGACCTTGGACTCCACCTCCCCGATGACGTCATCCAGACGCTGGAGGTCCAGCTCGGCCCGCTCCAGACGACGGAGCGCCGCTTTCCTCCGGTCTTTGTATTTCCCGATGCCCGCCGCTTCCTCGAACAGGCCGCGGCGCTCCTCTGCCCGGTCGGACAGAATCGCGTCGATCATCCGGTTCTCGATGATCGCATAGGCATTCGCACCGAGCCCCGTGTCACGGCAAAGGTCAAGGACGTCCCGCAGGCGGCAGGAGGTCCGGTTGATGGAGTAGTCGCTTCCCCCGTCTCGGTACACGGTACGGCCGAGCTCGACCTCTTCGAAGGGGACCGGGAGGGAACCGTCCTCGTTGGACACCAGGAGGGACACGGAGGCACGGTTGACCGGGCGGCGATTCACGGTGCCCTGGAAGATGGCCTCTTCCATTTTTGCACCACGAATGGCCGTCGGGCGCTGTTCACCGAGAACCCACCGCACTGCGTCGCTGATGTTGGACTTCCCACAGCCGTTGGGACCTACGACAGCGGTGATGCCTTCGTGAAAGTCGATCTCGGTTGAATCGGCGAAGGACTTAAATCCGTGGGCTCGGAGGGCTTTGAGCTTCATTCCGGCCAGATACCCTGCCGTTCCACGAGTGGAAGATTCCGGAAACCGTTCTCTCGGAGGTGGAGCTGCCACCACCTGGCCGAGAGCACCCCGTCAAAAGAACCGGAAAGGATCCGAAACGTTTCCGAACCGTCCGGGAAAGTAGCCCGAACGATGTACCCAAGGGCCCCCCGGGCCTCTGCCTCCGCCAAGAAATCCCGAGCTTCCTCGATGGTGTCCATTTCGCCGAGGAGGAACGCTTTCGGAGTGACCCGGATCGGCCAACTCTCCGGATCTTCTCGATCGAAAACCTCCCCCAGCGGCCCTCGGAGGTTCTCGGCGTCAACGGCGTCGGCAGCCGGGCCCACGTGAAGGGCGTACACCACGGCACCCTGCCTCTCCATCGGAGTCAGATGGATCAGAAGATCGGGCAGCCTTTCCCTGAGAGTGTTCCGCATCTCGATGGCGATGTCCAACTCGTCCGCGTCGTAGGCTTGATATTCCAGGGAGAATCTGAGGATCGGCTCCACGGGCTGGGGACCCGAGACCCCCTCGGTGGGAAATGGCACACGTCCGAAGACATCCTGGAGCCAGGTCAGGCCTGGAACGTTGAAAGATCCCCATGCGGTCCCGATCACGGCCGCGAGGAGGCCCAGGACACCGATTCCACCTCCAATCCTGGGGACGGTGAGGAACCTTCGGGGGGGACGCCCCCGGCCGGACGTCGGTCGTGTCCGGCCCCGCCGAAAGTCCGGTTTCTCTTTCTTCTTCACCGGCGTTTCGGTCTCGGCATGGTCCTCCGGTTCAGGGCCGGGGGAATCCCCGGAGCCGGAGCCGGAGAGATGTCCCGGGCTGAACTCCGACTCGAGGACGATGTCTCCTTCGGCCAGGATCTGTTCTGCCGGGCCTTCCAGGCCCTCCGGTGTCTCCGGGACATCTTCCTCGGGGTGGACCTCGTGTTCCAGGGCGGGCAGGTTGGCGAAATCAGCCCCGAAGTCCGGTATCTCCACCTCCCCCTCAACCTCTTCGTCCTGGCCTTCCAAGATGAAGTCGTCCGTTTCAACCCCTCCCCCTGGGTCTCCACCGCCGTCGAAGCTGGCCGAGAGGCTCAGCTCTTGGTCAAACTCCAAGCCCTCCACGTCGGACGCTTCGGGAACTCCGGCGTCCGGTAAAGGGCCACCTTCTTCCGCCCACTCCAGGTCGGACTCAGGGAGCTCGGGTTCATCCAGCTCGGCCTGATCCGCCGACGTTTTCTCAACCGCCGGTGCAACCCCCTCGGGACCGAAGCTGCCGACGACCTTCACCGAGGCCGGCCCTATGTGGTCCGCGGCCGACTCCCCCTCCCCGGCCAGGAAGACAACATCCGTAGCCCAGGCGAGGATCTTCTCGGCACCGGCGATATCGGTAGGAAGGAACAGTAGGAGGGTCGCATCGGCTTCCGAGAAACCCCCGGCCAAGTCGTTCCATCGAGGATGGCCCAGGATTTGGTCCGGGTCCGTCGTAGCCGTACCGGCCGGGGCAAAAAAGATGGCATCGTCGAGGGCGGGTTGGGCGATGCGCTGGACGGAAG
>JABDNZ010000478.1 GCA_013043565.1 Gemmatimonadota bacterium
AAGAGGACCATCGCCGCGACAGGCATGAGCTCCCCGCCACTCCTCCGGGGCCGGTGACGGAGTAGGAGAACGGCGATGCCCGCAGCCAGCGTACCGGAGAGTAACGTCGCTTCGGAGACCCAGACCGACGCAAAAGGGAGCGCACCCACCCAGGCGACGAAGCCGGAGATCACCTCCAGGACAAGCTCCACCCCCGAGGCAAGGAACCGCGCAAGGCCGGGATGGACGGCAGAGACAACCAGACTGAAGAAGATTCCCGGGATGGCCAGGGTCACCAAGGGGGCCACCACCAGAGTCAGTGGGATCCCGACCAGGGAAACCCTACCAAAGTGCCATGCCACCAGCGGAAGCGTCGCGATCGTAGCCGAGATCCCCGCCCCGATCCCTTTACAGAGGAACTGAGGTGCCATCCCCTTGCTTCGCCTGGAGATCCAACGCTGAAGCGGCTGATAGCCGAAAAGCAGTCCCACCGCCCCTGCGAAAGAGAGTTGGAACCCCGGGCGCAGCAGGGCCATGGGCTCCAGCGCCAAGAAGACCAGGAAGGCGGCGGCGACGGCTCCCAGAGGTGCAACCGACCGGTTCAGGGCTCGACCCAGGGCCATGAAGCTCAGGAAGGCCCCGGCTCGCACGGCCGCGTCGGGTGCCCCGATAGCCAGGACGTAGACCCATACTCCCAGGCTCGCCAGAAGGAACCTCGTGGAGTGAGGTGTCCCGGTCCAACCGAGGACAAGTAGGAGAAGGCCCCCCACGACCCCGACATGGAACCCGGAGATGGCCAGCAGATGAGCGGTTCCAGCCCGGGCAAAGGCCTCCCGGACCTCGGGAGACAAACGGTCTTTACGAGCCCAAACCAGGGCGGTGGCCAGGGGAGCCCCCCGAGGGAAGAGGTCTTCGAGCCGCCTTTGGACCCATCCGCCCCCTTCCACGAGCCTTCGCCGCAGGTGAGAACCGAGTCGGGCCGGAGCATGGGTCCCGACCGAGGACCCGGCAAGGGAGAGGGAGTCGGCCAGGAGATACCCCGCTCGAATCGGACTGGTGGGACCGAGGACGGGTGTCCGGCGCCACCGGCCCCGAAGGGTGACACGTTCCCCTGCCCTCCCCCGACCGGCTGGGACCCGCAGGTCGAGCAACCGGTCGGGAACGATGACCCGAAAGCGTTCCAGACAGCCTGAGCCATGGAGCCGGGTGGGGAGGACCTCTCCGCGACCGTCCACCAGAGGGCCCACGAACAGGCCGTCGATTTCGAGACTCCGCCCCTCGGGAATGTGGAGACGACAGTCCCTGTTCATCTCCAGCCGCCCGGAGACGACCAGTATGTAACCAGCCGCAAGGCTCAGGAGGAGAGGGACAAGTTTTAGAACTGGGCGGCAGGATGGGCCGTTGGGAACCAAGAAGGCCAGGAGGGGGGGAGCCAACCACAGAGGGTGGAGGTTCAGGTGGGAAATGGCGGCCCCGGTTCCGAGAGCAAGGGCCATCCAGACCACCGGAGGGGATCGAACCAGCCTCAGCAACTCATCGCCAATTCACCCTTCGTCTGGCTGCTCCTCCTTCCGAGGCGCATCGTCTTCAGGCCTGATTTCAGGACCGTCCCGGGCCTCCCCGAGCTCTTGGGGCTCCTCATCCTTGAAGAGATCCCGCTGGCTTCGATCGATCCAGGTCTGCTCCCGCCGTGCTTCATCGGCAAGGCGTTCGCGGAGGATTCTCCGAACCTTCAGATCCGAACGCACGCCGGTCGCGAACATGAGGACCATGCCCACGAATAGACCGCAGAAGGCCACCAACGCTACAGGAACCTGGTATAGCTTTATGAAACCCAGGCTCAAGGTCACGCGGTGCCCGGCGTTGGCCGCCGCGAAGGCCATGGCCAGGACCACGACCAGAAGGAAGGAGAGAACACCCGTGAGCCGGCTCATTGTCCGCTCTCCCTTGGCTGATGTTTCACAACGGATCCCACGAAAGTCGCTCCTGTAGTGCGAAGGAGCTTGACGGATCGGTAGGAGCCCAGCCGGATGTCATCCCCCGGGAACACCGAAACCTTGTTTCGGCGGGTCCGACCCAACATAAAGCCCGCCTGTTTGCCTCGATTCTCTACGAGGACCTCCTCCACCCGGCCCACCTCGGCTTCATTGATCTCCCGTTGGATCCCGCGCGTCAGCTGAATGAGCTCCTCCAGCCTAGCTTTTCCCTCACCCTCCGGGATGAGATCCTCCTCGGGAAAGCGGGTAGCCGGCGTCCCTTCCCTGGGGGAGAACCGGTACGTGAAAGCATCGTCGAACCTGACCTCCCGGAGGACCGACAACGTATCCTGAAACTCTCCATGCGTCTCCCCGGGAAAAGCGACGATCACATCGGTGGAGAGGGCGATACCCGGAACCCCGTTTCGTATCATCTCCACCTTCTCCAGGAGCTCCTGCACGGTGTGCTTCCTGAGCATCCGCTTCAGGGTTCGATCGTTCCCGGCCTGGAGGGGAAGGTGGAGTTGCTCGCAAACCGATTCTTCCTCGGCCATCACCTCCACCAGGGCCGGTGTCACGTCGTTGGGATGGGGGGACGTGAAGCGGACCCGGCGAATCCCCGGCGTCCGAGCCACGGCCCGCAGGAGCCGGGGGAAGTCCCAGTCACCGCTCCGGTAGGAGTTCACCGTCTGCCCCAGGAGCGTCACTTCAGTGATCCCTCCCTCCGCCACATCCCTGATCTCTTCGAGAACGGCCTTTGGGCTGCGGTTCTTCTCGGGGCCCCGAACGTATGGAACAATACAAAACGTGCAACGGTGGTTACATCCACGCTGGATGGGCACCCAAGCCGATACGGAAGATGTCCGTTGAAGCTCGAGGCCCTCGTAGTCTTCCGTGGGGTCCAGGTCGAGAACCGTGAGGCCCCGGCCCTTCCCCTTCCGATGGCCCCGGAGGGGAACCGGCTTCGG
>JABDNZ010000481.1 GCA_013043565.1 Gemmatimonadota bacterium
GGATCGCTGGTGTTCGAGGGTTCTTTTCAGAGCGATGACGTGATGTCCGGAACCATCGACAGCGGGATCCTTGGAGGAACCTTCCAAATCACCTTTCAGAGGCAGGGGATCTGACTCCGCCCCCGGGGCCACGGCTCCGGAGAATGCCCGACGGGTCAAGAGAGACCACGGCCGCGACCGGGTAGTGATCCGACGGCCAGACACCCCTGATCTGATCCTGGAGGATCTGGGATCGGAGGGGTGTTGCCCCCCTGCCCAGGAGGATGTGATCAATCCGACTCCCGCCGCCGGAATCATGAAATCCGTTGAACGTTCCGGTCTCCAGGCCGGGGTTCAGCTCAGAGTAGGCGGATTTGTATCCGGCTTCGAGAAAAACTCCAAACGGCTCCGAGCTTTCGTCGGCGTTGAGATCGCCCATGACGATGGTCGCGGACCGATTCTGGGCGTACCTCGCCTCGGCGTGACGGATGATCAACCGAGCGCTCTCCAGGCGGGCCTTTTCTCCACGGTGGTCGAAGTGCGTTCCGTAAACGCGGACCATTTTCCCGCTCCCAAGGACCTCGAGGTCGGCCCATACCGCCATCCGAGTCAAAGCCGCATCCCAGCCAACAGATCCCTGTATGTCCGGTGTCGGTGACAACCAGAACTCGCCCCATTCAACGACCCGGACCCGGCTCTCGTGCACATAGAGACCCGAGAACTCCCCCTCGAGTCCTCCATCACGATGTTGTCCCAGCTTTCGGTACCCTCCCAGTGCATCCGCCAGGTCCTGGAGTTGAAAAGCCAACGCCTCTTGGACGGCGAGCACACCGGGTGAATGCCGCTCGATAATCCCGGCCACGAGGGCTTGGCGGTTCGCCCACGAGTTGACCCCGTCATCAGCGGTTCCATAGCGGATGTTGAAGGTCATCAGGTGCAGGTCGGCGTCGGCGTGTTGCGCGGATAGTGCCGCGGTGCCGAAGGTCACCAGGGGGAAGAGGAGACCTAAAAGTCGCTTCATCGGGTGCCTCCGATTGTTGAACCTGTCGGCGCAAGCCGGTCCGGAGGAAACTTAGGATGTGGTGAGGTGGGGCGGCGAGGGTTTCCCGGTAAGGATGTGAGCCGAGCCCTTCGCGGTCGGATCAGATGGTGTTGAGGAACAGCTCTGTATCGGGGTTGAACGCAGCCCAGGCGAACCAAAAAGCGGTCATGGATCCGATGACTTCCGTCAGTCGAGAACCCGAGGCCGGGCCCTCCACCGCCCGCCCGTCGACCTCCCAAAGGCTCCCGGTGGCAGAGTCGACGAACCGGTCGTTTTCCACGTAGAACTCGGGGTCAGGCCCGCCTACCTCCACGGACCAGATGGGAGAGTCGTAGAACACCTCCCCAGCCTGTTTCTCACCGTCCCAGAGGACCACGACCTCGACCCCGCCCGGCGCGATGTCTCCACCTGGTATGGTCAGCCTCAGCACGGCCTTCGAATTGGCAGGGAGGACATTAAAAGGGATAGCCGTGCCTCCCCCCGGGTGGGGGATCCCCAATACTCGCTCTTTTGGCTGGCGACGAAGATCGGGGATGATGGTCGAGATTGGCGGCGCATCGATCCGTTCATAGTCGGCGTAATTGTTCTCGCGGTAATTCCTGGGCCACCCGGTGTTCTCGGAGATCACCTTGGTGTCTGGGTGGAGCTCCTTCCACGCCCGCCATGTCATGTCCGACACAGGATAGGGGGTAAGTATGGTCCCGGTTGCGGGACCACAATCCGCCCGCCCTCTCATCTGGGGCCAGAGGGATTCTCCCGTCGACCGGTCATACATCACCAGATTCGACCGCCAGAGAAGTCCGCTCACCCCGAACTCGTTTTCTCCGATCCTGTGCCGATCGAAGCCCATTCCGGTTCCCGTGAGAGGGCAATAGGTGACAGCTAAGCGAAGGCTCCCACCATCCAGATTCACGATCTCATGAGACCGTAGGATCGCTAGCGGGAGAGCGATCCACTCATCGGCGTAGTAGAGACCTATGATTCGATCCCCGTCCTCCACGTAAGAGGCCAGGGGATCGTCGGGTGACACCATCGTGGGGTTTGAAAGAGCCGGGATTCCGTCTTTCACCACACCGCCGGACCGGGGAGGCTCCCCCTCGATCAGGCAAAGGCCCCCGGTGTCGATTGGCGAGTTTCCCGAGCCGTTCCCCGGCCCGCCGGTGGCCAAAGGGGAGTTGGTGCAGGCGAAGCCGGCGAGACCGGCAGCCAGAACGGGAAACAGGATTATCGACTGGGAAGCCGTGAGCATACCTCGGAGCCGCCACTGGAAATGGAAAAGAGGACCCCAAGTCTAATCCCTGTCGTACCGTCGATGTTCCCGAACGAACGCTGGCGGCCCAAGCCTCCCCCTTATACTGTCGGGGGTCCGGGATCGCAGATGGTCCGGGTATCCGAGCGATTCAGAGAGAAAATCCTTGCGAGGAGGACCAGCTTGCCTGGTGAGCTGAAGAAGAAACCGAGCTTGGGGATTTCCCTGCTCCCCGTCGTCGTGCTGATCGTAGCTCTCTTTTATACCATCGTCGTTTTGGAGGGATCGGGGCATATCCCCCTGATCTTCGGAGCGGCCGTGGCTGCTCTCATCGCCGGGGTCTCTTTGGGAATGCCCTGGCCGGACATTCAAAAAGGGCTCACAGGCGGAATCGTGACCGCCCTTCCGGCCATCCTGATTCTCATCGTCGTGGGCCTTCTGATCGGTGTCTGGATCGCATCGGGCGTTGTCCCTGTCATGATCTTCTACGGGCTGAAGATCCTGGCCCCCGGGTACTTCCTGGTCGCCACCGCCCTGACCTGCGCCCTCATCTCCCTGGCAACGGGGTCATCCTGGTCCACGGCCGCCACGGTGGGCCTCGCCATGATGGGGGTCGGACAGGCCCTGGGGATTCCTGCGGGGATGACGGCCGGCGCTGTGATCTCCGGATCGTACTTCGGAGACAAGATGTCCCCCCTGTCCGATACGACAAATCTGGCTCCCGCCGTAGCGGGCACCCAACTCTTCACGCACATAAGGCACATGGTCTATACCACCGTGCCGGCTTTGGTCATAGCCCTCATCATCTTCACGATCATCGGCATCGTCAGGCCGGCGTCGGGTTCGGTGGAGACCGCCGATTACCTGCTGATGCTCTCCACCCTCTCGGAGAGCTTCAACCTCACTCCCTGGCTTTTGATCGCTCCCGCCACCGTCCTCTTCCTGGTCTGGAAAAAGACCCCGGCACTGCCTGCCCTGGTCGTGGGAGTGGCGGTCGGAGCCATTCTGCTCCTTCTTTTCCAGCGTCAACCGGGGGCTGGCTGGGCCGGAAACATCGGAACCCTGGTCGAATCCCTGTACACCGGATACGTCAGTGATACCGGCGTCCCGACCATTGATGAGCTCCTGACCCGTGGTGGTCTTTCGTATATGCTCGATACCATCGCACTGATCATCGTAGCTTTGGCGTTCGGTGGGATCATGGAGGCGTCGGGAATGCTGGAGCGGCTGGCTGCGGCCATCCTCACGTTGGCCAAGAGCACCGGATCCCTGATCGCCGTCACCATTTTCAGTTGCTTCGGGATGAACATCCTGGCCTCCGACCAGTACCTGGCCATCATCGTGCCGGGCCGGATGTACCGGACGGCTTTCCTGAAACGAGGACTCCACCCGAAGAACCTCTCCCGGGCGCTGGAGGACTCCGCGACCCTGACGTCGCCGCTGATCCCTTGGAATACCTGCGGGGCCTATATGTCGGGCGTCTTGGGAGTCAGTTGCTTCACCTACCTCCCCTTCGCCTTCCTGAATCTGGCTTCCCCCCTGATTTCCATGTTTTACGGGTTCACGGGGATCACCATTGAAAAGATCGAGGACGATCCTGACTCACTGGTTGGGATTTCTGATGATGAGATTCCGGAGCGGGGATCGGGAATGCACTAGGGGAAGTTGGCGGTCAGCGTCCGAAGCCGCCAAGGAAGGCGGAAGGCCCCGGCCGAAGAGACTGGCCGGGGCCTTTTTCGCTAGTTGGGAATAAAGGCGACCACTCTGAGCGGCCCTCCACTTCCGCCCTCGATCTTCATGGGGAGAGCGAGCAGGTATGAACCCCATTCGGGGAGCTCTTCCAGATACGCCACGTTCTCCAGCCCGGGTATGTTCTGCTCATAGAGGATCTGATGGGTTTCGAACGTCGAGGACTGGCCAAAATCAATGCTGGGCGTGTCGATCCCGATAGCGTCGATCTCTCTGTTATCCACCAACCACTGGGCCGCCTCGGGGCTCAGGCCCGGGAAGTGTAGCAGTGGTACCGCCTCCGGGCCCTTCTGATCGGTCCCGAGATACCGAACCGGATCAGGCCACCGGTCTCCCCATCCGGTTCTCAGCAGAAGGATGGTGCCCGGAGGCATAGGCCCGTGGACTGCCTCCCATCCCGTGAGGTCGTCCACAGTAACCTGATAGTCGGGTGTTGCCCGATCGGACACGTCCACCACGGCTGCTGGACCGATGAGCCGATCCAGCGGGACCAGATCGGAAGGATTCCTGCCTTCAGCGAAGTGAATCGGTGCGTCGAAATGAGTTCCACCGTGCTCGGAGGAGTAGAAGTTATAGGCCGAATAAAACCAACCACCCTCCGTGAGCCCGTAGGCCTCCTCCTCCAGGACAAAACCGTCCGCGGTGGGCCAATAGATGGTCTCGTCGGAGAACGGATACGTCAGGTCCACCCATTGGCCTGACACACCGTCGAACACACCACCTATGCTGTCCTCGGCTCGTGGCGCGCAGGCGGCCAAAAAGCTGACTACGACAAAGAGGATGGACACCGTCCGCATCATTCAGGCCTCCTTTTCACTCACCAGAGTGTAAACGACCGCCCCGAGGACGGCGCCGACGATCGGTGCCACCCAGAAGAGCCACAGCTGACCCAACGCCCAGTCTCCGACGTAGACAGCGACACCGGTGCTCCGGGCCGGATTCACCGACGTGTTGGTCACAGGTATGCTGATGAGATGGATCAGGGTGAGGCCGAGCCCGATAGCAATGGGCGCGAAGCCTTGGGGCGCCCGCTTGTCTGTGGCTCCCATGATGATGAAGAGGAACATCATCGTCATGACCACCTCACAGACCAACGCGGCCCAGAGACCATAGCCGCCAGGGGAATGCTCTCCGTACCCGTTGGATGCGAATCCTGCAGCCACATCGAAGCCGGCCTGTCCGCTGGCGATGGCGTAGAGGACTCCTCCCGCCACGACCCCGCCCAGGACCTGGGCCACGATGTAGGGAAGGAGGTCCTTTGCAGGGAAACGACCTCCGGCCCAGAGGCCGATAGAAACTGCCGGATTGATGTGACACCCGGAGATGTGTCCGATGGCGTAGGCCATGGTCAGCAGGGTCAATCCGAAGGCCAGTGAGACTCCCAGAAGGCCGATGCCGACATTGGGGAATGCAGCGGCGATCACGGCACTTCCGCAGCCGCCAAGAACCAGCCAGAACGTCCCGACGAACTCCGCCCGTACCTCTTCATGGTCTCCTCCTCGTTGAGTGGAAACACGCGCTGATCTTGGAAAAGGGCGCTGGCCGATCCAGTCCGGCCAGCTACCTACGATCTTCTATCAGTGAGGGGGGACGAGCCCCATCTCCGGCTTGGGTTCCTTCGGACGGGCGATCCGGCGGAATTTGAAACCTGCGATGTTCCAGGTCGGCAGGGTGCCACAGACCAGGATCCCCTGCCTCAAGATCAGACCACCGATCAAGCCCAGGAGCGCCCCGAGAGTCACCGACGTGAAGCTCCCGCTCAACTCCCCTTGGCCTATGGCGGAGGTCACCATCAATACCAGGGGTACCGCCAAGCCCAAGACGAAATACCCCACGACGAACTGCCGTTTTCGGAGGATCCGTAAGGCCGATTCCCTGGTGTCAGGCAACTTGAAGGCTGCCTGGAGGAAGAAAAGGATGGCCAGGACTTCGAGAGCCACCAGGATCGCAGCCTCCAGGGCCATGGTCCTGAGGGGCTCCGTTACCAACGAGCCGCCGCTGAAGAATGCCACGCCGAGCATGATAGTGAAATGGCCCGTGACCAGCGCCGACACCACGAACACAACGGGCACCACGCCGGAGCGCCAGAAAGGGATTCCCTTCGAGGCTCCGAGAAGGACCCCGGTGTAGGCCATGGTGAGGACCGCGAAGACAATTCCCAGGACCGACACCACCGCCACGGCACTGTTCTCCGTCGTGTTTCCGGACCGGTGGAGAAGTAAGTGGATGAAGGCCAGCACCATGAACACAGTGATGATCCAGAATCCCCTTGCGATCCAGGAAGTCCCGGGTTTGTTGCCGGCATAGATGGCTTTTGTGGGAGATCCCAGGTCTGCCAACAGGAAACCGCTACCGATCATCAGGGCAGGAAAGCTGATCCAAAGGCCAACGGTGGTGGAAAGCTCGAGGCTCTCACCCATGAACCCGTTGACGGCTGCGATGGTGTACGCACCCGCGCCCACCCCGCCGAGAAACAGATAGATCGCAACCAGCCAACCCCACTCGGTTTGTAGCTGGCCATTCACTTTCGGATCCATGGTGCCTCTCCCACTTGGTGTTGAACGTCCTCTGGCTCAGGGCTTCCGGGTTCCCGTCTCACTCCCACGGCTAGGTGGGGTCCGGGTCCGGTCATCGTGGCATCAGGTAATAGACCTTCGGGTTGTTCCCAAGCTCGGGATTCAGTTGTTGACCCCGGTGTCTGCGAATCAGGATCGAGACCTCCGAGTCCACGTCATCCAGATCCCCAAAGGTGCGGGCGTTCGCCGGACAGGCCTCGACGCAGGCCGGGCCTTTTCCGCTCCCGATTCTGTCTTCGCAGAAATCACACTTGGTTGCTACGCCACATCCGGAGTTCTCCTCCCACTGTTGCTTGGCGAACTCCTCGTACTCCGATAGGGGAAGCCCGTCGGGGAAATAGCTTTCCCAACTCTCTACCGAGTACCGGGCGCCATACGGGCAGGCCATCAGGCAAGACTTGCAGCCCATGCAGGTGTCCTTGTTCACCACCACGATCCCGTCTTCCTGCATGAACGTGGCACCGGTAGGGCAGACCTCCACGCATGACGGATCGTCGCACTGCATGCATAGAACGGGTAGGGCCTGCCTGATGGTGTTGGGGAAAGTCCCCTCCTCTCCCTTCAGGACCCGGGCCCAGAACACCCCCGGCGGCGTATGGTTCTTCACCTTGCAAGACATGCTACAGGCATAGCACCCGTAACACCGCTTCAGATCTATCACCATCCCGTATCTTGCCATTCTCAGCTCCAGTGAAGACGGGTTCTCAACGCTCCGCCGCGAGATCGAAGGTATTAGTCCGCCTTATAGATTTTCACTCGACAGCAGATGTCCTGGTTGAACGTGAGAGGATCCGTATGCTCGAGATCCATCTCGACCAGGTCGTTGAAGAACGTGCCCTTACCTTTGGCGATGGGCATGAAGTTGCCCCAGTGACCTGCCACCGCGGCGATGGCCAGGTGATGGGGCTCGATTCCTTCGGTGACGGCCACCCATCCTTTCACCCGGTGGCCCTGGGGGTTTTCCATCCAAACCCTGTCTCCGTCGGCGATCCCTTTTTCCGCCGCCGTCTCCCGATGCATCTGGATCGCGTAGACGTAGGGATCCTCTTGCGAGCACTCATCCAGGAGGGGGTTCTGCTGGGTCATCGAGTTGCAATGCATCACCGCTCGCCAATAGAACGTGTGCATGTCGTACTCGGGATCGGTCTCGGTATGGGTGGGGCAGGGATACCAATCTGCCAGAGCCTTGAACCGCGACCAGTCGAACTCGAAGAAGTCCCTCCCGCCGTACTCGTTCCAGAGCTTGTCAATTTCCTCGCCCGAATCGATGAAGTACTCGAAATAGACCGGGACGCGGGCCGGATTGAACCACTTCCAGTAGACGTCTTCTTTTCGCTTTGGCCACGTGAAGACACCGGTCTCTTTCAAAGCCTCCAATCCGTTCTCGGGTCCGAACCGGTCTCGAATGAGCCGATCACAGACATCTTCCCATGTATGGACGACGGACCCATCCTCGATCAGCTTGTTCTCTTCGTCCATCTCTCCGCCGTAGCGGATCCCGATCGAGTCGTTCAGACCCTTGAAGTAGTTGCCGTGGATTCCGAGGCGTTCGGCGATGTCGATCATGACCTTGTTGAAGTCACGTCGCTCGTAGAGGGGCTCGATCACGGGTTGCCTAATGGTCCAACCCCAATCGTCCTCTCCCTGAGGATGGGAGAACGTGGACGGGAAGCTCACTGCAGGTGTGTACCGTTCAAGGAAGCAGGTGTCGGGCAGGACGATGTCGGCGACGGCCTCCTCGAACTCCGTGAGGTAGAGCTGGAACGAGAAGATGAAGTTGAACTTCTTCAGGAAGTTCTCCGTGACCGTCTCGGCGTTCCCCATGGTCATCACAGAGTTGGAACCGAAGTTGATCATCACATCGGGTCCGTACGGGATGTTGAACCGCTCCAGCATCTCGAACCACCGTGGGCTCGTGATGGTGAACGCGTTGTAGATGGACGTGGGGAACATGTCGTGAAGGTCCAGGCGCGTCGGCGCCTTGGGCTTCCGCATCGGGTAGGGCGTGTGGTCGTACACCCATGCCTTCGCCACGAGAAGGCCGTCGGGGCAGGCATAAGGGATCTGGTAGGGCTTTCCCGTAGGCTTGTACCCGTCCTGGACGGTAGCACCCAGGCCGAACGCGCCGCCCCAGGTGTCCGCCGCCCCCACCATGTGGTTTACCATGTCGATGGAGAGGCATGTCCAGCCTGAATTGGTGTGACCCTGTGATCCACGGAAATAGTGGGTGGCCACGGGCCGGCTCGGGATCTTCTTCGGTCCCTCCTCGGTCTGGATGGTTACGGTCGAGCCGATCTCGGCTGCCTCTCCGAACTCTTTGGCAATCCGGCTCACCGTGGCGGCCGGGACGCTGGTGATCTTCTCCACGAACTCCGGCGTGTACGTCTTGACGTGCTCTTTGAGGAGCTCGAAGGACGGCCGGCAGTCCATCCCGTTGACGGTGTACGTTCCGGTCAGGGCAACCTCGTGGGCTTCGTCCTCATACTGGACCCTGGTCACATCGGGGTGGTTGTGGGTTTTCGGGCAGTTGTCCACCAGGTCCCAAACCAGCGGCAGGTTGGTCTCCGGGTCTCTCACGTACCGACCATCGTCCGGCCTGATCAGGTAGGGCCCGTTGGTCTTGTACATGAGATACTCGGCGTCATAGATGCCGTGCTCGTTCAAAAGCGAGTTGACCAGACCCAGGGCCATGGCCCCGTCGGTGCCAACCTTGATAGGCACCCACTCGTGGGCCTTCGAAGCCTGAGCGCTCTGGAAGGGATCGAACACCACGTTTTTGAAGCCTCGGGCCCTTGCGTCCGCCGCTTGCGTGGCGTTCTGGACGGCGACGTGGCCGGCTCCATGTCCTTTGGAGCAGCCGAAGTTCAATGCGTAGTTACAGTTCGCGAAATCGGGGATAATGGACCACGCAACATGCATGATCCCATTCATGAAGTGGGCGCCGTTCCCACAATGGAGCCCGCCTCCCGACACCCAGTAGTTCGGGGTGCCGAATCCCTTCATGAAACCGATAACGCCGAACCGGATTTCCGAGGCCTGCGTAGTCGTCGCCTGGAAAAACGCACCCCTTGGGTCCCTGTCCCGGCATTCCTGGAGCTTCTCGACGATGATGTCCATCGCCTCTTCCCAGGATATCCGGACGAACTTGGGATCCACGCCCAAACCCTTCTCCGGGTTTGTCCGTTTGAGGGGGTAGTTCACCCGGTAGGGGTCATAGAGGAGGTGAGGGGAGGCAAGGCCCTTGGGACATATGCTGCCTCGGCCCGTTGGCGCGTCGGGGTTCCCCTCGATTTCCGTGATGATTCCGTTTTGACGCCGAACCTTGATGCCACACATGCAGTAGCATTGTCCACAACAGGTTGGGATCCAGACATCCTCCTCGATCCGACTCTGTGCGGCTGTTGCCATGGGTCGACTCCTACTTACAGGTAGTTTCTGGAGGGTGGGGCGCGGTCGGGGGACGCTTCCAGGACTGGAATTCGACGAAGGTGAGATTGAGCGTCGGTCATAAGCAGCGTCACGAACACCGTCATTGGGTGGAAAGGTGACCGCCCGGGGTGAGATTAGAGTGCGCAGCCCCTCAAGTCAACGAAGGGAGAGGTAGAGGAAGGAAGAAGGAAAACGGCCGAAATAACCTTGAGTTTGAAGGGTTTTCGGAAGTTCCCTCCCAGGGGCCCTTGCCGGGAGGAGAAGAGTTCGCAAGCATGGGGCCAGCCCTGAGGGTTCCCGGACTTCGTCTTGAAGGGAAGGACGCCGTGGGACGTTCCGTGGAGTACCATCGCCCAAGTTCTCTCGCTGAGGCGTGTGAGCTTCTCCATCAGCTCGGTGACGCAGCCATCCCATTGGCTGGGGGCACCGATGTGGTTGTCGATCTCCGACGGGGAACGAAGGCGCCCAAGCACCTGGTTTCCCTGGCCGACCTGTCGGCCCTGAGGGGCATCTCCCTATCCGACGGGGCGCTCACGGTGGGTGCCCTGGTTACCCCCACCCAACTCGAAACCTCTCAGGAGGTTGCCTCGACTCGCCCCGAGTTCCTGGACGCAGTAGGAGTTTTTGGAACTCCCCAGGTCCGCAACAGGGCCACGGTGGGGGGGAACCTGTGTACGGCGGCGTCCTGTGCCGATCTTTCGCCCCTCCTTCTTGTTTTGAATGCTCGGGTGACTGTTGCGACCCCAACGGGATCCAGAGAGGTACCGTTAGAGGAGTTCTTCGGGGACCACCGGTCCACCGTCCTTGAGCCAGGGCATCTGGTTTCGGCGGTCTCGGTTCCATCCAGGGCCCCGGGAGAGGGGGCGGCATACGAAGCATTCGGGCTCAGGGCCGCGAACTCCATCACGGTGGCCGGGGCGGCGGCCTACCTCCGGATGGAAGAGGGGCTGTGCACTGGAGCCAGGGTGGCTCTGGGAGCGGTGTCACCCTGCCCACTCCTCGTCCCGGGAGTCGAGGAGGTATTGGTCGGGACCGAAGCAGGCGATCCCAATTTGGAACGGGCTGCACTAGCTGCGGCCGATGCCGCCGAACCCCTATCCGACATCAGAGGAACGGCGGCCCACCGTCGGGAGCTCGTGGAACGGCTGACCGTCAGGGCGTTTCAGGTCGCCCGGGGGCGGGCCCAATGAAACAGCTCCTGGCTTTCCGGGTGAACGGCGATTCGGTGGAGGTGGCCGTGAAGCCGGATGCCACCCTCCTTTCAGTTTTGCGGGACGACCTCCGGTTGACCGGTACCAAAGAGGGCTGTGGGGCCGGGGATTGTGGCACCTGCACGGTCCTCTTGGACGGAGAGCCCGTCAACGCCTGCCTCCTCTTGGCTTTGGAGTCGGAAGGGCGGGAGGTCGAAACCATCGAAGGTCTGGTGGACCACCCGATCCAGAGAGCTTTCATTGCCCACGGGGCCATCCAGTGCGGCTTCTGCACCCCTGGTGCGGTCATGAGCGCAAAAGCCCTCGTCGACCGGAACCCGCACCCCACGCGGGAAGAGGCCGCTCAGGCCATGGCCGGCAACCTCTGTCGGTGCACGGGCTACCAGAAGATCCTGGATGCGGTGGTGGGTTGGGACCAAGCCCCGGACGTCCCTGAGCGAGATGACCATGTGGTCGTGGGTCGGCGGGTCCCCCGCATCGACGCCCCGGAGCTGGTCTCGGGCAGGGCCGTGTTCACCGACGACATCAGCTTCCCGGGGATGCTCTACGGGAAGATCCTCACGAGCCCCCACGCCCACGCCCGGATCCTTCGGCTAGATACCTCCAAAGCCGAAGCGCTGGAAGGCGTGAAGGCCGTTCTGACTGCGGCCGACGTCCCGGAGACCTTCTATGGGGTGAGCC
>JABDNZ010000483.1 GCA_013043565.1 Gemmatimonadota bacterium
CCGAAGATGAGATCAGGAAGATCATGGGTGAGAACTTCCTGCGCGTATTCGAAGAGGTGACGGGGTCTTGATCCTGCGAGCTCGGCCCCCGGGTTGGTGAGGCCTCTTAGAGGCCCACATTCGAAGAGGTGGCCACCAACCGCTCAATCCGCCTCGTCAGGGGGCGAGCTGCCAGAATTCTCCTACGAGACCCTTCGCCTCGAGCAACGCCTGCGATTCAGCCATCGAGCGCGCGGACCAGCCGAGTTCCATCCGGCCCTCATACCAGACTCTAGCCAGTGACCAGAACTGCTCCGTAGGTACGACGGCGCCTCGAGGCAGCCTTTCCCTTTGGCACCAGTGATCCACCTCCCCTTCACCCCGGAAGAGCAGGATGCTTCGTCAGGTGAACCCGATGTCGTCCCAGAAGCGCCGGGCGGGAACGAGGAAATGGACCACGGCCCCTTCCGGCGAGACCATCCCACCCTGCACCTTGAGAATCAGCGAGTCCCCACAGTCTGGGCAGAGGGTAACCGTCGTGGAGTCCTCACCCAGGAGAGCCGGGATCCCCAGAGCATCCCAGGCACAATTCGCCCAGTACTTCAGGTCTCCCACTTGGACAGGATAAGGGGTGGGAACGGCCGAGAAGGGGTGCGCCATCCATACGGAATGTGATCCTGGTGCCAGGACCAGAGCGTGATCCTCCCCCAGTCGCCCGAGAGAGTCCTCAACCGATCGAATGTCCGACCCAGCTTCCCGAGCAAGCATTGGCGTGTTCGGCGGTGACCCAGTCTCAATGAAGTGCTGATAGACGAGCCACCTGATCTGCTCATCGATACTCTGGTTTTCCACTGAGGCCTCCATCGGGATCCAAATCCAAGACACATCTTCCAGTCCGAGAACGCAAGCTTTCACTACCGGTCCATCCCGCCGAGACTCGACAAACCCGTCTACCTGGGAACATGTTTGGGAAAGCCGTTCACCATCGTGGAGTTGGCCGACGCGGTTCGCCAGGCCACGCAGGCCGTGCCCGGGTCCCCGGGGACCGGACAGAACTCTGGACACACCCGAAGAGACTAGCCCAATGAACGATCTGGACCCCCTGCGGTTTCCCATAGGCCCCTTTCGCCCCGACCCGAGCCTTTCACCCCAAAAGCGATCTGGCTTCATGGATGAGATAGCGGCTTTCCCCGCAAAGCTCCGTGGCGTGGTCGAGGATATGTCCGAGGAGGACCTGGATACCCAATATCGGGAGGGGGGGTGGACCGTACGTCAGGTCGTCCATCATGTCCCCGACAGCCACCTCCAGGGGTATGTGCGATTCAAGCTGGCCATCACGGAAGACACCCCGACCATCAGGACCTATCACCAAGCATCATGGGGAGAAACCGAGGACGCTCGCACGGGGCCGGTAGACCACTCCCTCGATCTCCTGGATGCCCTCCACAAGCGGTGGGTGTTCTTTCTCCGCGCTTTATCCGACGAAGACTTCGAAAGAACCTACCAGCACCCTGAGATGGGGGAGATCAGCCTGGGGACCACGGTCCAACTCTATGCCTGGCACGGAAAGCACCACTTGGCCCACGTGGAGTTGGTTGCCGAGAAAGGGTAGATGGAGCGGGGAGGCCGCAGAACCCCTCGGGCCTTCGAGAGGCTCAGTCTCGCAATCTGTCGTCAAGTTCCGATAGGGAAAACCGAACGCTGACCACAAAAGGCTCTTCACCCTCCACCCAGTGGCCGTAGGTCGTCACGACAAAAGTGCCGTCAGGAAGGACCTCCACCCCTGGGTAGGCGGTGTCCCACGGGTTCATATTATCCATGAGACGGACTCGATACTGACCCTCTTCACCAGCTAGGATATCATCAAAGGTCCCGACCCACCCGACCCAATCTCCCTCGGTCGGGCTCCCCTCAGCCATATCCCTGAAACTGACAAAGAGGCGTCCATCTGGAGCATACTTGGCGGTGTGGCGGTCGCCGGTCAGAGCCAACGGTAGCTCCCGGGGTTCCGTCCAGGTCTCGCCCTCGTCGTGAGAGAACACCACAAAAGAGTGATACTTCCTGCTGTTCTCCCTGAGCAGAAGTGCAATCGTGCGGCCATCTGGGGACCGGATGGCCCCGGGCTCGCAGAGGTCGGCTTCGGGATGTTCGGTGACCACTTCAGGGCTTCCCCAGGTCCGGCCACCGTCTCCAGACAGCGTCTTGAAAACCTGGAAATGGGTCCGCTCTCCCCTGTTCCTCAGGAACCTACCGTCGTCATGGAACAGGGCCATGTAGCGACCATCCTTCAGGCCTACGACCGAGGACATGGCTACGATTCCCCCGAAGTCCCCGATGGGTGAGAGCGGGGACCAGGTCTCCCCGTCATCTTCCGACATCGCCATGCGGATCGGGTAAAGCCCCGAAAACAGGATGAGGCGCCTGACCCCTGCCTGGTCCTCCACCCGAAACAGGGTCGGGACCTCCTTGGACGTGGCCCAGTTCTCCGGAACAGGCAGTCGCTCGGACCAGGTCAAGCCACCGTCTGAACTCTTCTTCATGACGATGGGCCCGCGGCCGTGGCCCTGGGGGTACACAACCAGGATACTCAGGTGGTCCTCCAGGAGGACCGTGGACGGGTGCCCCAGGTATTGGCCCGGCTCCCGGTCCACGACAACCTGCCGATGGGCCTCGTCAGCCAGATCGATGGTCGGGATTGAAAACGGCGCTTCTTGGCTGGCGGCGACATTCGGGAGGAAGAACAGGAGAAGAGCCGTCATGGCGGCCCCTGGAGGGCAGTTGCACGATCTCATCGTCCGACTCTACCTGTGGACACAGGCGTCACCCATCCCCCACCAGTGAGCTTCTTCTCTCCATCAGGAGCACATCCCGCCATTGGCCACCCATCTTACCCAGACGCTCACGTGTGCCCAAGACCCGAAAACCACATTTCTCGTGGATCCGGACACTGCTGCCGTTCTCTGGGAATATCCCAGCCTGCAGGGTCCAATAACCTTCGGCCTCCGAAGCCCGGACGAGCTCCTCCAGAAGAAGCGTTCCCATTCCCCTTCCATGGGCTTGGGTTCCGACATAGACGCTCACCTCCGCCACACCTCCGTACACACAACGGTCCGAGGCCGGCCAGAGAGCCGCCCACCCCAGAACCTTCCCGCCGGCCTCGGCCACCAACCGGCAGGTCTGGATATGTTTGGCGTCCCAATCGGGCCACTCAGGAGCCGCCGCTTCGAAGGTCGCATGGCCGGTAGCGATCCCCTCTTCGTAGATCTCCCTGACCCTGGGCCAGTCCGACGGCTCCATTGCGCGGATCCGGGTCTCGATCATAGTCCCTCTCTTTCGAGCGTCGATTCACACGGGTTATGGGCCGAAAAACACCATATCGCGCAGAGGACCCTGACAAACTCGTGACATCTTCTTGTCAACAAAAGGCCGTTTCATACGTATAGAATGATGACGGCCCACTGGGTCCGTCCAGAAGTCCGGATGCACCTCCGGAGAAGACAACGACGATTAAAGGCGCCTGACCAGCCCTTCCGTGGAGGATTCATGCGAAAGCTGGTGGCGCTTTTTCTCTGGCCGGCCCTGGGACTTGCTTGGGCCGGAAACCTTTCGGGACAGTCCCAACCGGTGTCGACCGATCCGCCCATTGCCGACACGCCTTTCTCTATACACCAAATCAGTCCGGCGCACGGGGTCACCCTCGGGAAGGGCGCGAGGGTCGGGATCCTCGATCACTCCTTCGACCTCGACTCCCACCCCGAGCTCTACGCTGGGGGAAGGGGGTTCTGGAATCGCGGATCGGCCTCGGAAGACGCCGGGGACGCCCATCGAGGGTATTGGATGGCCCTCACGCTCCGGGCAGTGGCACCGGAAGCCCACATCTTTGCACTCGGTGTGCCACCGAGAGCTGGAAAGCTCCGGGCTGAGGCCATGGCAAAGGCGTTGGAATGGGCCGCCGGGAACCATCTGGACGTTGTCACCTATTGTGGAGCGGACCTGTCTCCGGCCGAGCGCGAGATCCTGGATCCCGCGGTGGAGAAGGCGGTAGAAGCCGGAGTAGTGGTGGTTTTTGTGGGCTACTCTCATCCACTGAATCTCCTGCCCAGAAGCTTCGGACCTCCTCTGATCGAGGGCGGTCGAGCGCCGGACCTGAACATCTTTAGCTACGAATGCACCGCCATGGTCGGAGACGAGGTTGTGACCCTGATAGAGGCGGACGATGACGCGATCCGGAGGAATCGGCCGTTCCTCGGCCGCTCGTCGGTCGGTCCCGTGACCGCAGGGCTGGTCGCCCTCGTCAAGAGCGTAGACCCTCACGCGTCCCCCGGTGAGGTCAAGACGCTCCTGGTGGAAGCCAGTCGTCCCCTCGAATTCCAGGGACGTCTGGAACCCTGGGTCCCGGACGCCTTCGAGGCGGTCAGGAAGGCGGTCGGGACGAGAGCAGGTCGTCCGTTCTGAGCTAGGATTCGTC
>JABDNZ010000124.1 GCA_013043565.1 Gemmatimonadota bacterium
TTCATGACCAATCGTCGAGCCTTCCCGAGGTACTCCTCCCCCACGTGGAGGTCCATTCGATGTTCCCAGTACGTGTGGCCGTGGGGTTTTTTGGTCCGGGTGAGAAAGAGCTTCCTGGGAATGAAGGTGTTGTGGGCAAGGGTGTCGGCCGCGAGGTGGGCCAGGTACCCGTATCCGGCAGCCCTGAGGGGGTCGTTCGGGGCAGCATTCAGAATCTCCTCCCCGACTCTCCAGAAATGACTATGCCTGCCCTCCGGGACGTATTTCTTCCCGAACGAGATGTCGGCGGCAACGGATCCGTAGAGGAACTCGATGGGGTGGTTCTGGAGAAGGAGCCGAATGGCCGGAGGAAGGAGGTAGAGGGAGGTCAGGAGGGTTTCGCCGAGGGCCACGTGGGTAGCAGGACCCCAGGCCCCCAGCGGTTCCGGGACCAGAAGCAGCCAGCCTAGCGCAAACCCAACGACTGTTACTGGGATTCCTCGCATTGAGGTGTGATCAATCCTCCGCTTCCCCGGCCCCCGTTGACTGCGGGAACGAATAAGGCCCTTCCTGTCCATCCGCCGCGAGACTTCTTGTGCCGGCGCGAACCCCCCGAACGGCGGCCGCCGTATCCAACGCCAGATCCTCGGCCTCGTTTTGAAGTACTTCCACCAAGGCAGTGAAGTCCTGGATCCTCTCTTCCATCTGAACGGAAGCGTCCTTCAGACGATCGTTGAGGCTGGACACGGAAGCGTTCAGCTTCTGAACGTCGGTCCTGATGGCCATGGTGATGAAGTCGACGTTCTCGGCGACACTCCGGGCCCGATCCATCACCGGTGCGGCTTCCTTCTCCATCCGCTTGGCGACGGCGCTCACCGACCGAACGAGCCTCCGCAATTGGAGGAGTACCGCGAGCAGGGCTACCAGCACGCCCAAAACCGCCACTGTCAAGGCTATGGTGGAGATCGCCTCCGCAGTGGGGAGAAAGTCGGAAGAGGCGGTCTGGGCACCCGACTCCTGGGTGGCGGCGAACCATGCCGGGGCGGCGACTGCAAGTAGAATCTTCATAGTCATGTGTAACCGAATACCGGCTCGGGGATCCAGGTCCTCCTCTTAATAATCTCCAACATCTACTCCCACTGCTAGATCTCTTTTGTCGAAATCTCACCGGCCCGCTGGAGAATCGCCCGAGTGAAGAAGGGCCCGGTGAGTTCCGATAGGATCACTCCGAGGACCACCACCCCGAAAAGGAGGTCCGCCGCATTCATGCCGCCCACTCGACGCTCTCCGTAGGTGAGGACGAAAGAGATGGCCATGGCGAGTGAGATGCCGCCCTGGGGAATCAGTCCCAGGCCGAGTCGCCTCGGGGTATCCGAGGGGAAGGGTAGAATCCGAACCATGATCAGGCTCCCCAAGACCTTCCCGCCTCCCCGGACTACAGAGTATAGGATAGCCACCAGCGGCACCAAGAGAGTCGAGAAGCTCAGGAGTGCTCCTGCCAGCATCAGGAATACGACGTAGATGGGTTTCTCCCACTCATGCAGGGTCTTGAACACCCTCTGGGGATCCGCTGAAAAGTTGGCCACCACTGCCCCCATGGTGACCGAGACGAAGAGGGGTGACAGCTGTAGCTCCAGGGCCGCCCCGCTCGCGAAGGCGGCTATTCCCAGGAGGAATAGGACCATCTCCTCCGCTCCGGGCCTGGGACGGGTCAACCACAGGAAGAGGATTCCGCAGATCACTCCCAATCCCAACGCCCCCACGATCCACGAAAGGCGGGGAAGCAGGGCCAGGCCGATGCCCAGGTCCGACGGAGGAAACAGCGCGTAGACGACCTGGAGCGCCGCGATCCCCACCAGGGCGTCCAATGACGCGACAAGGAACAACAGGTCCCGGACTTTCCCTCGGACCAGGTAATTCGTCGATATGAGGGCGATCCCGGCGGGAGTGGAGATGCAAGCCGTTGCGGCCCCGGCCATCAGAAGAAGGCGAGGGACCCTCCCGGTTTGGCCCCAGATGAGCAAGGCGACCCAACCGATTCCCAGGAACAGGAAGAACACGAGGACGGCCTGGCCTATCGCGAGAATATGAAAGGCGGGAGGAAAGTGCCGGAGATTCCGCCGATCGAGCTGAAGGCCAAAGAGGAAACCGATCCACCCCAAGCCCAGTCCCAGGAGGGGGAAGAGTTGGCGGAGGGCCTCCTGGGAAAGGAGCCCCAGAAGGTGGGGCCCGAGAATGAACCCGAGGAGGAGGAAGTGCGTACCGGTTCTGAAGACCAGCCGTGGCCCGGGAGATACCTGGATGGTCGAAAAGGAAAAACGGGCCCCAAGGAGGGCCAGAAGGATCAGAATCAGGGTCGATAGGAAGGGGTCCAGGTCCATTTTCGTTCGGCCCGTCAGAGCCCTTCCCGGTCCTCTCCCAGCTCCGGCGCCAGCCCTACGACCCGGTCCAGAGGGAGGGTGAAGGCGATACCGGTGGCTGGGGCGGTCAGATCCCCGCAGACCTCCTGGAGCAACTCCACCGCCGGATCGATCTTGTCGTCCTCCACGACGCTGAAGATGGTCCGGTTTTGGGGGCGAGACCGGGATATCAGGGTCTGGAGCCCGGCAAAGATGGGAATGTCATGACTCAAGACTCGCCCCATCCCCTCACTGTTGATGATCGTAGCTCCGGTGATGCCCAACTCGAGATATCCCGAGAGAATCTCGTCGATCTTCTCAGGGTCGTTGACTACGGCGATCAGCAGATGCATGGGAGGGCCTCACACATGCCGAGCGTCCGCTTTTAGAATGGCCTCGAGGAGATACTGGGCGTCCGGAGCGGACCGAACCTCCTCCAGATCCTCCGGGTGCTGAGCGATGCGGCAGATCCGGGCGAGGAGTTTGATGTGCTCCCCCTCCCGCCCGGGGGGGGAGAGGAGAACAAAGAAGAGGTCCACGGGATCCGCGTCCGGGGGTCCGAAGGGGATCGGTTCCCTCGCGGTTGCCACCAGAATCAGGGGAGCCGACAGACCGGGAAACGTAGCGTAGGGAACCGCCACACCCTGGCCCAAGCAGGTGGTGTGAGTCTGTTCACGGGCTTTCAGGGCTTCCGCCGCACTTTCACCCGAGGGAACGTGCCCCCCACTCTCAAAAAGGGCGCCAAACGCATCGAGGGTCTCCAAGGTGCCCTCGGCAGCGAGATGGTGGAGGACCAAGTCCTCACGGAGGTAGTCGCTGAGCCGCATCGCTGGCCTCGGTCATGAATTGTGACGAGAGAATCTGAGCGATTGTAGAATCGGCGAAAGAAGAGTGTCAAGCCGGTAGCTCGCGAGCACTCGGAAACCGGAGGGCCGGCACGCATCATGCGACTCACTCTGAGAGGGTTCTCTTGCTCGCTTTTTTACCCTCCAGACCGGAGGCCGTGTGGGACGGACCGGCGACGCCGTGGATCGGTTGCTGGAAGCCGAGTCGGTCCGGTATGTTCCGGCCGTCCGGGGTCCGTCGGGAACGGCGGGCGTCCGGGCCGTCGATCCTTTCATCCAAAGGTACGGGGAAACACCCATGCCCCGCTTCGTTGTTGAAGGCGCCCGTCGGCTCGAAGGAGCCATCCGGCCCGCCGGGAACAAGAACGCTGCACTCCCTGCCATTGCGGCGACCCTACTGACTTCCGAGGAGGTCGTCCTCCAGAACGTTCCCCGAATCCGGGATGTGGAAACCCTGTTGGAGTTGCTGAAATCCCTTGGGGCTTCGGTGGAGTGGAGGGGGGAAAACGAGGTCGGGATTACTGCTGGAGACCTCCCGGATCGCCCTCCCGATCCAGAGTTGGCCGAGAGGATCAGGGCATCCATCCTTCTGGCCGGCCCACTTTTGGCGAGGGTCAACAACGTGGAACTGGGACCGCCCGGCGGGGACGTCATCGGCCGGCGGCGCCTCGACACTCATTTCTTGGCTCTGGAAGGCCTGGGTGCGGTTCGGAAGCCGGGACCCGGGTTCTCCATGGAGACGCAGGGGCTCGTGGGGGCGGACCTTTTCCTGGACGAGCCATCCGTGACCGGCACGGAAAACGCGGTGATGGCAGCGGCCCTGGCTCGGGGCCGAACCGTGATTCGAAACGCTGCAGCCGAGCCCCACGTTCAGGACCTGTGTAACCTTTTGAACCAGATGGGCGCGGGGATCCAGGGGATCGGGACCCATATCCTAGAGATCGACGGGGTCCAGGAGCTTCACGGGACGACCTTCCGTTTGTCCCCGGATCATATTGAAACCGGCTCGTTTATTGGACTGGCAGCGGCAACCGGGAGCAAGATCACCATTGAAGACGCTCCCTTGGCTCACCTGGACTCCACCCTCCTCGGGTTCCGGCGCCTGGGGGTGGAATGTACTCCCGACGGCACGTCCCTCGTGGTCCACGGCGATCGAGATCGGGTCATCAGGCAAGATGCTTTCGGGCATGTCCCCAAAATCGATGACGGCCCCTGGCCGGCCTTTCCTGCGGACCTTACGTCCATCGCTCTGGTCGCGGCTACCCAATGTCGAGGAACCATCCTGATTCATGAAAAGATGTTTGAATCCCGGATGTACTTCACCGACAAGCTCGTCGGAATGGGAGCGCAGATCATCCTGTGCGATCCCCATCGGGCCGTCGTCGTGGGCCCAGCTCAACTCCGGGGTAGTGTCCTTGAAAGTCCGGACATCCGAGCCGGGATGGCCCTGCTCATCGCAGCACTGGGGGCCGATGGCACGAGCCAGATCAAGAACATCGGCCAGATCGAGCGGGGCTACCAGCACATCGATGCCCGCCTGAAGGCCTTGGGGGCGCAAATCACCCGGGTGAACGGGGACCGCTAGGGGACGGCCGTTGGCTGGGGCCCGGGGTTCCCCCTCGCTCCTCCGCTTCGCACGAGCGCCCTCCCTAGTGCGCGGACCTACGATAGCCCCTAGTTTGCTGCCGCAGTTCGTTTTGTTGACCGTGTTGGCCGAAACGTTGAAGCGCTCTGCTGGCCTCCGACGTCCAGAAATGTGACCCGGGTTTGGCCAGAAAAGGGATAACACAAATCGATGATGCCATACGCCTGCCGATGCAGATCGGTGCCAGGTAAGGCCTTCCTCTGCTCCGCCCTCATCCTCGCTCTGCTGTCCATCGCTGTGCCGCCCTCCGCCTCGGCCCAATCCAGGACGACCGCGACGGTGCTTGGCATCGTGACCGAGGGTGACAGCACAGCCGTGGCAGGTGCCGTGGTTGAGATCCGGCATGAAGAAACGGGTGTGACAAGAAGCGCTCTCAGTAATGACCGAGGGCAGTACCTGATCCTCCTCCTTCCCCCGGGGGGCCCCTATACCCTCACGGTCAACCACCTGGGCTTTGGCCAAGAGCGGCGGGAGGGGCTGGTGTTGCAGGTGGGCGATGCTTTCCGGGTGGATGTGGAGCTTCGGGAGGAAGCCATCGAGCTGCCGGGGATCGACGTGGAAGTCGATAGGGCTCCGGTCTTCGATCCGAACCAGGTAGGCCCGGTCACCCGCCTCACCGAGAGAACCGTGGAAGCCATGCCCATCGTCTCCAGAGACGTGATGGAGCTGGCGGTGCTTTCGTCTCTGGTGAAGACCACTGAAAGCGGGGGTTTCTCGGTGGCGGGCCAGAACGATCGGTAC
>JABDNZ010000491.1 GCA_013043565.1 Gemmatimonadota bacterium
CCCCGAAACGGTCATAGGTCGTCCGTTTTTCGGGATCTCTGAGGACCTCGTAGGCTTCCGTGACCTCCTTGAACCGGGCCTCGGCTTCTTTCGAGCCCTCGTTTCGGTCCGGGTGGTATTTGAGCGCCAGCTTCCGGTAGGCCTTTTTGACGTCTTCGGTGCTCGCGTCTCGGCCGACGCCCAGACGGTCGTAGTAATCTGCCATTCCCTATATGCCTTGAGGTCCCCCCTGCACCGGACTGAGTTCCGGTACGGGAAGACCCCCAAAGAGCGAAAGTTCGGTTGTTCCTCTTGCGAGAGGCACGACGTTTAAGATCCCAGGATCCGGTTCACCAGGGAAGAGGTGGAGTCCACGATGGCGATGACCTTTTCGTAAGGCATCCGCGTGGGTCCGATGATTCCGATCACACCCTTCAACCCGCCGATATGATACTCCGAGGTGACGAGCGTGAAGTCCGTCAGCTCGGCCTGCTCGTTTTCTGATCCAATCGTGATTTGAAGGCCGCTCTGATGGTTCCGCCCCGACAGGGCGTCGACCAGAACGTCCCGCCTCTCCGTGAGTTCGATGAGGCCTTTGAGGCTTTCGCCTGAGTTGAACTCGGGCTGGGCGGCCAAGATGCTGGTCTTCCCGAGAAGGATCTCCCCCTCTTCCAGATCGGACCAATTGAACAGGTTCGAGCCCGACTCGATGAAGATGTTGAGGAGCTCCTCCGCCGCGGCCGAATCGTCGGGTCGAAAGTCCCGCAGCCGATCCGGAAGGGTTTCCCGGATCTCACGAAGGGTCAGGCCGGCCAAGCGTTCGTTCAGGAGAACCGCCAGGGTCGCCAGGGTGTCTTCCGGGATCTCGCCCTCGAAGTCGACGTAGAGAGTTCGGGCCAGCCCGCTCCGTATGGTCGCGACGAGGAGGACCTTGTTCGAGGAAACCCTCAGGAGCTCGAGTTTCTCCAGGACTGCCCGTTCGAGGCGAGGGGCCAGGGCCACACCCAACTCCAGGGAAAGGAGGCTAAGGGCTCTGGCGGCTCTCTGGATCAGACGCTCCACGGCGGTGGGCCCCCCGGCCCCCAGCTCCCGAGCCAAGGTGTCCTGGTCTTCGGCGCTCAGATCCGGAAGCCGAATGAGCTGGTCCACGTGAAAGCGGTAGGCGAGGTCGGTGGGCACACGTCCAGCGGAGGTATGGGGATGGGAAAGGTACCCTTTCTCCTCCAGGTCACTCATGGTGTTTCGGATCGTCGCCGGGGATACGCCCAAGCCGCTTTGCCGAGCGACGGAACGACTTCCCGCCGGTTCCGCCGTCTCCACATAAGCCCGAACCACGGCCTCCAGGACGCGGATTTCCCGCTCCGTGAGGTCCTGTCCGACAGATCTAAGATTCCCGGTCGACTCCATCATGATTCCGAAAGATCGAAAAGGCCGGGAGGGAGCGTCAACCCATGCCGGTTGTTTCCCCCCCACCCGCTGCCTACCTCATGCCCGGCCAGGAGTTCCTATGAAAGAGCCAACTCCATGTCCACCACCAGTTCGTCCAGGAGCAGCCACCCGGACGCGTTCGGTCTGATTCCCTCTGCGTCCAGGGTCCCCAAGCCCTTGGACACCCACTCTTCTGCCAGGCTCCGAGCTTCGGGTGTCAGGTTGGCCAAGGGGACCCCCTTCGACGTCCTCAGCCCGAGCCAGATGCTCTCCAAGCGAACCTCGGAAGGCCCCAACTCCTCCTCTCCCCCCCAAGGCGGCGTTCCCTCCGAACAGGCGCTCCGGTAGTCACCCCAGTCCCTCCGATTCCACCTACGGCGCCCTCCCCGGTAGGAATGGGCGCCGTTCCCCAACCCCACATAGGGTTCCAGCTCCCAGTACGTTCTGTTGTGGAGGGATTGAAAGCCCGGAAGGGAAAAGTTCGACACCTCATAATGGAGGTATCCTTCTCCGGTGAGCCTGTCGGCCGCGCGGAGAAACTCGGTACGGAAGGTCTCTTCGGAGGGGTGGGAAACGATTCCAGCCTCCACATCCTTACCCAAGGGTGTGTCGGCCTCCACCGAAAGCCCATAAAGGCTGATGTGTGGCGCCCCCAGCTCGACGGCCAGGTCCAAGTCGCGATCCCAGTCCCGCTGCACCTCGGGAGGAAGACCAAAAATCAGGTCGAGGTTGAGGTTGCCGAGTCCGGCGCTCTGTGCGATCCCGACCGCCGAGATGGCCTCCTCCGCACCATGCCTCCGGTCCAGCATCCGGAGGGCCGCGGGGTCAAAACTCTGAACACCGAGGCTCAGCCTGTTCACGCCGGCCCGGGTCCAGCCGCCGGCCAAAGAGGCCGAGAACGACTCCGGGTTGGCTTCCGCCGTCCACTCCAGTCCCGGATTCCCCAGACGGCGTCTGCCAAGGAGATCTGCCAGGGCCGCCATCGCTTCGGGCCCCAGGAGAGACGGGGTCCCTCCGCCAACGTAGAGGGTATCGAGCTCCGGTCCGGGAGCATAGAAACCCTCCTCTTCCAGCAGACCCAGCTCGAACCTGAGGGCCTCGAGCCAGCCCGGGAGGTCTGCACCAGGAGACACGCTTACGGCGAAGTCGCAGTAGGAGCACCTGCTGGCGCAGAATGGGGCGTGGACATAAACGGATCGGACGGCCGGGGGTTCGGAGGAATCCGTCATCCACTCACCGCCGCTGGAAGAGCATTCCCGGGCGTTGCCAGGCCCAACCCCCGAGCTCCAGAGCGGAAAGCCCGGCCAAAGCCTCGGGCAGGCGGATCGAGGCTTCCCTGGCGACCTCCTCCGGGCTCCTTGGAGTTTCGGAGAGGACCGCCCAGATGCTCCGCAGCTCATCGGGCACCTGGTCAAAACGGGAGGCAGACACCGCCCTACTTCCTCCGACGGCGTCGAGATCCCAACCCAGCCCTTCCAGGTCTTCGAGGACCCGACCCGGGTCAGCCACGATCCGGGCCCCTTCTCCCAACAGGGCATTGCTGCCGGCGGCCTGGGGATTCTCCACCGAGCCGGGGACGGCGAGGATGTCTCGACCCAGGTCGAGCCCATGGTCCACCGTGATGAGGGCCCCGCTCCTCGTCCCGGCTTCGACGACGATGATGGCCCGGGAAAGGGCAGCAATGATCCGGTTCCGTTTGGGAAAGTGGTGGGGGAGGGCCGGCTCGTCCGGAAG
>JABDNZ010000495.1 GCA_013043565.1 Gemmatimonadota bacterium
GCCCAGGGCCGTCCCCCCTTCCTCCGCCAGTTTCCGAAGCCGCGGTGGAACCGGCTCCGGCCGAAGCCAGGCCCACGGCCCCCGTTCGCGAGACGGACGGACGGCAGCGGTTCAACGGAGTCTTCGGAGCCATTCAAGCAGCGGGGATCCTGGCAGGGGACCCTGGTCCGGCAAGCGTCAACTGGATCGACGGAGGGGATCGGTTCTCCTACACGGCCACAAATCCCTCCACTCGGGTGGAAGAGGTACGGGTATTTGATCCGGCCACCCTGAATGACGACGTGATCTTCACTGCATCCTCCCTCCGACTGGAGGACGGGAGCCCTCTTACGTACAACTCTTTCCAGTGGGCCAGCGACTCTCGGCATGTCCTGTTCCAGACCGATTTTCGGCCCATTTACCGACGGTCCGGGATCTCGGACTACTACCTCTATGATCTGGAGAGCGGGGATCTCAACCTGGTGGCCGATGACGTTCGAAGCGCCGAGCTTTCTCCCGACGGTGGCATGGTGGGTTATGAACGGGGCGGGGATCTTTACGCTTTCGACTTGTCTTCCGCCCAGACGGTCCGCCTGACCACGGACGGTTCCGAGCTGATTTTCAACGGGGTTTTCGATTGGGTTTACGAGGAGGAGTTTGGGATCGCGGAGGCGTGGGAATGGTCGCCGGACGGAAACCATATCGCTTTCTGGCAGACCGATGAGAGGGAGGTCGGAAGCATCGCCATTACGGACTGGAGCGGCCTGAACCCCGAGTTCGTGGAGATCAGGATTCCCAAGGTCGGTGAAGCCAATCCTTCGGTTCGAATCGGCGTGGCCGATGTCCGGGACGGCGGGGTAGTGTGGTTGGACACGGGGCTGTCGGAGGAGCACTACATCCCGAGGATCTACTGGACCAGCCGCCCCAATACCTTGGCGATGGTCACTCTTAATCGCCCCCAAAACCACGTTCGGCTGTTCTTCTTCGATGTCACCACGGGCGAACGAGAGTTGGTCTTCGAGCGGAGGTCCGACACCTGGATCGACGTCTACGACTTCTTTGCCGGGATCCTGCACTTCTTCTTCTTCCCGGAAGGACTCGAGGAATTCCATTGGATTTCCGACCAGGACGGCCACCAGCATCTGTATCGGTACGACTACGAGGGGAACCTGTTGAACCAGGTGACATCCGGGCCGTGGAACGTGATCCGAGTGGAGGCCGTGGACCTGGAATCGAGGACCATATTCTACACTTCGGCCGAAGAATCCCCCCTCGAACGGCAACTCTACGCAGTGGGGTTCGATGGGTCAGGGAAGAGGCGACTCACAGAGGGACGGGGAAACCACGGCCTCGACGTTGGCCCCAACGGGAAGTACTACATCGATCGGTGGTCCAATACGGAGACGCCGCTTCAGGTAGAGCTTCGGAGCACGGTTGACGGTCGCCTCACCCTACTGGAAGACAATGCGCCGACGGCGCGCTGGACGGAGTCGAATGCGTACAGCCCGGCGGAGCTTTTCACGTTCGAGACCTCGGACGGCGTTACGCTTGACGGATCCATGGTCCGCCCCCCTGGGTTCGATCCGTCCCGGGCCTACCCAGTGGTGGTTTCCATTTACGGGGGCCCTGGGTCCCAGCAGGTCTATGACCAGTTCGCCAGCGATTTCTTCGACCAGTACCTGGCCCAGCAGGGTTACATCGTTGTGGGGCTGAACAACCGGGGATCGGGAAACTACGGCCGGGACTTCATGAAGATGGTCTATCGGCGGATCGGTCATTGGGAGGCGAACGACTTTGCCGAAGTGGGTAGGTACCTGGCCTCCCAACCTTGGGTGGACGGGGACCGCATGGCCATCATGGGGACCAGTTACGGCGGTTACACGACGATCTTCACCATGCTGGCCCATCCGAACGTATTCCAGGTTGGCATCGCCAACTCCCCCGGTACGGACTGGCGGATCTACGACACCATCTATACCGAGCGCTACATGGGCCTCCTCTCGGACAACGTCGACGGGTACGAGGCCAGCTCGGTAATGTCCATGGTGAATAACCTTGAAGGCCATCTCCTTCTTGTGCACTCCGGTATGGATGAGAACGTTCAACCAAGACACACCATGCAGCTGATCACTGCCCTGACCGATGCAGGGAAGGACGCGGAGTTGAGGTTCTATCCCAGGGGGGCACATGGGGCTGCGTATAGCCTCGAGAGCTTCGTCGTGATGCAGAGGGTGTATGAGCAGACCCTCTGCCGATTTCTGAAGGCGGACTGTAGCAACGTTTTCTTGAACCGATGATCGGATAACGGATGGCGGAAAAGAAACTCTGTATCCTACTGTTGGCCGCCGTCGGCCTGGCCGGAGGCTCCGGACACCTCTCCGCCCAGCAAGGGCAAACGGTCAGCGGTGGGGAAGAAGGGAGCTCCACCGTCGTCCGGCCAAAGGCAGAAGCGGGTCAACTGACCGGGGATATTTCCCTGGACGGGCGACTGGACGAGGAAGCTTGGACCCGGGCGCCCGTAGCTACCGGGTTCACCCAAGGGACGCCGGTGGAAGGAGCCCCGGCGGAGGAGGAAACGGAGGTTCGGCTTCTCATCGGGGGGGACGCGATCTACGTAGGAGCCCGGATGTACGAGTCCGATCCGTCGACGGTGGTGGGCCGTCTGGTTCGACGAGATGAGGAGGGCGTCTACGATTACCTGTCCGTCTCCCTCGATCCCAATCTGGATCACCGCACCGGCTACTATTTCCGGGTGAACGCGGCAAACGTACAGGTGGACCAGTACTACTACGACGATCAGCGTTTGGATCGGGCCTGGAACGCGGTTTGGGAGTCGGAGGTCCACCACGACGGGTTGGGCTGGACGGCGGAGATCCGGATTCCCTTATCCCAGATCCGATACGAGTCCGACGAAGAGGTTCAGACCTGGGGGGTCAACTTCGCCCGTAAGCGAATGTCATCCAACGAAACCAGCTACTTCTCCCTTCGGTCCAGGACCCGGCAAGGCTTCGTCAGTCAGTTTGGCACCCTGGAGAATGTTCGCGTCCCGCGCCAATCCCGAAGAGTCGAAGTGCGACCCTATGTCGTCAGCAGCCTTCACACGGGCCCGTCAAAAGCCGGTGATCCCTTCTTCGACGGATCTGATCTGAGCGGCAGGGTCGGGACCGATCTGCGTCTCGGGCTTGGATCGGCGTTCAGCTTGGACGCCACCATCAATCCGGACTTCGGGCAGGTCGAGGCGGATCCGGCGGTCATCAACCTCACGGCCTTCGAGACCTTCTTCGAGGAGCGGCGCCCCTTCTTCGTGGAGGACGCCCGCGTGTTCGACTTCTCCCTTTCGGGAGGCCAGAACAAGCTGTTCTACAGCCGGCGGGTCGGCCGGAGGCCCCAGGGTAGTCTGCCCGGCGGGCCGGACTTCACCGACGTGCCCGACGCCACCACCATCCAGGCCGCGGCGAAGCTTACCGGGCGGACTGCGGGGGGGCTTTCGGTAGGAGCGCTCGTGGCACAGACC
>JABDNZ010000501.1 GCA_013043565.1 Gemmatimonadota bacterium
TGGTCCTGGCCAAGCGTGTCGCGCCTCACGTTCATTCGTTCATCGAGATCGATTTCACCCGGGTCGACGAGATCCGAAGGGCCAACAAGGCCCGGTGGGCCGATCAGGGGGCCAGGGTTTCCTTCACGGCCTTTGTGGTCTGGGCCCTTTCCCGGGTCCTGAGGGAGTTCCCCATGCTGAACGGCATCCTATCGGGGAACAACCTGATCTTCCGTGGTAACGTGAACATCGGCGTGGCCGTGGATCTGGACCCAGGGCTCATCGTACCGGTGATCCATGATGCCGACGAGCTGAGCCTGGTTGGGATCGGGAAGCGGATCATCGACCTCGCGGAGCGGGCTCGGAGCAGGAGGCTGAACCCCGAGGAAATCCAGGGAGCCACCTTCTCCATCACCAACCCCGGGGTTCTCGGGACCATGGCCGGGATGCCGATCATCCCAAAGGGAACGAACGGGATTCTGGGTACGGGCGCCATCGAGAAGCGGGTCGTGGTGGTGGAGGACCCGGAAACCGGGACCGACTCCATGGCCATTCGAAAGCGGTCCATTTTCACCTTGGGATACGACCACAGGATGGTGGACGGCGCCGATGCGGCCCGGTTCCTCGCCCGGCTGAAAGAACTGATGGAGGGATTCCCGGAGGATGCCTGAGGAAAGGCGCCCGGCCCTGGAAGTCCGCAGGCTAGGCCGGGTTCCCTACGACGAGGCGTTGGACCTTCAGACGGAGCTCGTGGCCCGGAGGCGGAGCCAAGAGGTCCCCGATCAGCTCCTGCTTCTCGAACACCCACACGTGATCACCCTGGGTACATCGTCCCTGGACTCCAACGTCCTCCTTTCGGAGGAGGAACTGGAACGGAAGGGGATTCATCTCTACGAGGCGGGTCGGGGCGGCGATGTGACCTACCACGGTCCGGGCCAGCTCGTGGGATATCCCATCCTCGCCTTGGGCCCGAACCGAAGGGATCTGCACCGATACCTCCGGGACCTGGAAGAGGTCCTCATTCTGACCCTTCGGCGGTTCGGCATTCAAGCTACCAGAGAAGAGGGGCTGACCGGCGTTTGGGTTCCCGAAGGAAAGCTCGGGGCCATCGGTGTGCGAGTCTCATCAGGCTGGATCACCTCCCACGGGTTCGCCCTGAACGTGGACACGGATCTGGATTTCTTCTCGGCTATCGTTCCGTGCGGGATTCAGGATCGCCCGGTGACGTCCATGACCAAGGTCCTGGGACGGCGGATCACGGTCGACGAAGTCCTCGATCCACTCTCGAAAAGCTTCGAATCGGTGTTTTCCCTGGCACATGTTGTTGTCTAGACAACAAAAGTGGGGGCAGCGGCTCGGGGCCGATCCAGGGGGTGCTTTTCCAAATAATTCGAAATTCCCGGATTCAGATCTTCGCCGGAAACCGACATTCCCGACACCATATCAATATGTTTACGATCGGACTGCAAACCGGAAAATGTGGCAAGTTAACAGACCTGTAAATGACGATACCACATGTCTTTACACCATAAAACATATTTTTCGGCTTCCGGAGACATCTGGTCCTTGACGTTCTTCGGGCGAACCCCCATAATGGTCGTGCATTCTTGATGCGGCCTGTATGAACGATGGCGTTGGTCATCCTCAATCAGAGCAAGGATGTGAGCCACCGAGCGGGAAACCGTTGCGATGGCAGCCAGCCAGGGCTTGGAACCTGACTGGCCGACGGAGAGGTCGCTGGTCTTCGTCGGAGCCCCAATGCAGAGGGGCGGCCTGAACCGCCGACCGCGCGGAAGAGGGTGAGGGACCGAGTGTTCGACCGCTCGCACGTGAGCGGGTCCAAGAACGATCCAAGTCCCGCCAGCGGAAAAAGAGGGCCCCAGTCTGGACGTGTCCGGCTGGGGTCTTTTTTTGTTTTCAGTCCTGAGGGCTCGACGGGGGAAACCCGTCTTCCCCCGGCGGGAGGTCCTCGAAGAAGTCGAAATACCGTTCTTTCTTCTCCCGCTGTTCTTCCAACCAGGCCCTGAACCCAGATTCCACCAATCCGGCCGAAGACGTCTGCTCCTTGGCCGCCTCGGTGGCCAGGTCGTTCGCATACTCGTTCCGCGGGTGGCCATCGTGGCCTCGTACCCAGACCCACTCCACTT
>JABDNZ010000502.1 GCA_013043565.1 Gemmatimonadota bacterium
GGATCGAGACGTCGATGGAGTCGGGGGTGATGGGCGTGGGGTCTGTATAGACGTTGATCCGGTAGGCCCCCATGGGGACGTTGGCTACCCTGAGGGTGCCCCCATCGGCCAGGAGGAAGTTTGTGGAGGCGGGCAGGGTGAGGGCGGCTCCCAGAGCCACCAGGGAGGAGACCACCAGGACGCCGGCCGAAGCAAGGGGGTGAGCCTTCACGTCAGCCCCCCATGAACGTGCCTCTCATCTCCATGGGCTGGAGAAGGAGCCATATTCCTGCCAGGGAAAGAAGGAAAGCCAAGAGCCCCCAGGGAGCGGCAGCCTTGGCCGCCCTGGCGCCGGGTCCCACCTCCCGGAGTCCGATCCTGTATGCCACCGCCACCGAAACCAGGAAGCCCAACTCCAGGAAGAGGAGTTCCAAGGGCAGGAGCCAGGCCTCGGGGACCAGCGGGCCCAGGGCCCATGCCGGGGTGCCGGCGAAGGAAAACCCGAGGAACCCCAGATATTCCTGGGTGAGGGGGATGATGGTCAGCCCCCCGATCAGGAAGTGGAAGAGGTAGTGGGCGATCCACATTCCGAACCCGACCGGAACCAGCGCATATGCATACCGCGTGGCCTCTTGAATCACGCTTCTTCCCGACTTCGACAGAACCGCAGAGGTTTTGGCCGCCCCTGCTGCAAGGAGGCCGGGTAGAGCCACTGTCCCCGTCAGAAAGAGGGTGCCCAACACCAATGGTTCGCTCGTGGTCCCCAGGGCCCGCCCAATCCACTCTTCGAGGGCATAGACCGGCGTGACCATTCCGAGGGCATTGATGAAGGCGGCTGAAGTGAGAAAGAGGGCCAAGGCCGCCAGGTCCGGTCGACGGGAGAACCGGCCCACGCCGGCCCTTTGAGGGTCCTCCCACAATTCGCTGGCCGGAGGTCGGGTGAGGATCCCCACATTGTCGTGAGGACAAGCGTGAACGCACTCCAGGCAGAAGGTGCAGTCCATATTGCCGGCTTTGGTCTCCTGGTATAGCCAAAGCTCGCAGCCGCTCTGGAGGAGCTTGCCCCTTTCACGGGGCCGAAGGGCCGTGGTCCCCGTGTCCAATCCACGCGGCTTTTCGTAGCGGCCTACGATGCAGTCCCGGGTGCGACAGGCGGCGCACACCTCCGGTGAGCGGATGGCGACCTCCGTCGGGGATGCCAGGGAGTTCACGAAATGAAACTGGCCGATGGGGCAGACGTGCTTGCAGAAAGCGGCGCCTCTGAAGAATCCGTCGATGACAAAGGCAGCAGCGAAATAGGCCAGAGCCAGCCAGGCGGTGAGAAAGGGGCTGGACCAGAGGTCGTAGGCCTCGTAGGCCCAGAGGAAGACCAGGAGAAGGAGCAGGGCTAGCCACTTGGTCCGAAGGAGCCGGGGCCAGTGTCGCTCACCCCGGAACAGCTTCTTTGCGAGCCGCCTGGGAAGCATGAAGGGACAAGCCATGCAGAAGAGGTTGCCGGCTACCAACAGGGCCAGGGCCACGAACCCACGCCAGTGAACCCATGGCAGGACGCCGGCCATGTTCTTTGGGGCCAGCTGGGGGCCCCAAAACCCGTCAACCATCACCAACACGGCCACGGCCAACATGACGACCTGGAGCACCGTCCTGGCGTGGCGCCATCCCAGGAAGGGACCAAGAAGGGGGGCCTTCAGAAGATCCCGACTCAACGCTACCCTCCGACCCGCCCGACCACGTTGGTGGCCGTCTCGGCGATCACGCTATCGCCGTCAGGGAGGACCCCTCGCGTGGTAAGGACCCAATCCCCGGCCATGGTGAAGGTGAAGTCGTTGATGCCATATCTCCCGGGGTCCTCCGCCTGGGCCGTGTCGATCACCGGCACCATTCCCGCATGGCTCATGTTTCCCTCCACCACGATCTCGGCTCCTTCCACCGGGCTCCCGGCAGAATCGGTCAGGGTGATGATGAGGCGTGCGGGGCCTACCGCCGGAGGAGTGGGAGAAATGCTCAGATCCAGCCGGTAGGGAGAATCCGGCAAGGCACCATCTCCACGACACCCCGAGCCGAGAAGGAGTCCGGAAAGGACGGCGGAACGCACCAAAACACGAAGGAGGTAGGAGGCTCTCATGGTAGGATGCCCTCGAGAAGAAGGGTCAGGTCCCTCGCCATCTCCTCCGGCGTGGCCGTGACCGGGAACGTGAGCGGGATATGTCCCTGGGGGCTCACGATGAAGGTCCTGGCCGTATGGTCCACCGTGTAGGCATCTCCCTCGCCGGATTTTGCAAAAAAAGCCCCGAAGGAGTTGGCCACTTCCCGGATCTCCTCTTCGGTTCCGGTCAGCCCGAGGAAGGACGGGTGAAAGGAGTCCAGGTAGACGTCCATCCGCTCGGGGGTGTCCCGGTCGGGATCCACCGTGACAAAGAGAACCTGGATGCCTTCGGCTTTTTCCCCGAGGTCCTCCAGGACCCTGGCCAGGTGTGCCAGGGTGAGGGGGCATACGTCGGGGCAGGAGGTGTAACCGAAGAATACGGCAGCCAGCCTGGCCCCCATGGCATCCGACGTAATCGTTTCGCCCTCGTGGGACGTGAGGGTGAACGCCGGGGCCGGGATGGGGTCGGGGAGGAAATAGCTCTCCTGGGTGCTCGTCGGTTCGGTACTTTTCGGGCGGAAGATCCAGAAGACTGCCAGGAGGCCCAGGAGGACCCCGGTGGTGATCTGGAACAACCGCTTTTGCAGCGCTCGATTCACGCATACCTCGGGTCTGGAGGATCCCTGGAAGGCAAAGGGCGACAGGCCGTCCATTGAAGCTAGGAGATCGCCACGGATGGGTCCACGGG
>JABDNZ010000504.1 GCA_013043565.1 Gemmatimonadota bacterium
ACGAACCTCTCCGTCTTCGACCTGACCGACCTTCCCCGTCGCATGGCCTTCATAGGCGCTGGGCCCATCGGCTGCGAGCTGGCTCAGGCGTTCGCCCGCTTCGGCTCGGAGGTGACGCTATACGAGCGGACCCGTGTTCTTCCCCGTGAGGACGAGGACGCGGCGGAGGTGGTGGAGCGGTCGCTGAGGCGGGACGGTGTCTCCATCGTCTGTGGCGCAGATGTTGGGAAGGTGGAGGCGACTCCCGCGGGCAAGGCGATTGTGGCGGTTTGCGGGGGTGAGGAGAGCCGGGTGGAGGTGGACGAGATCTTCGTCGGTACGGGGCGGGCCCCGAATGTGGATGGGTTGGGCCTGGATGCCGCCGGAATCGAGCACGGGCCGGATGGGGTGCGGGTGAACGACCGACTCCGGACCACCAACAAGCGGGTCTACGCCGCCGGCGACATCGCGCTGAAACACAAGTTTACCCACGCGGCGGACGCGGCGGCTCGCCTCGTGATTCGAAACGCCCTCTTCTTCGGCCGGGGCAAGGTCTCCTCCCTTATAATACCGTGGAGTACCTACACCGACCCGGAGCTGGCCCGCGTGGGCATGTCGGAAGCGGAGGCCAAGGCCGCCGGTATCGAGTTCGACGTGTACCGGCGGGAGCTGAAGGATGTGGACCGGGCCATCGCCGACGGCGAGGAAGAGGGCTTCGTGAAGGTCCTCACCCGGAAGGGGAGCGACAAGATCATGGGGGCCGCCATCGTTTCGTCCCACGCAGGTGACATGATATCCGAGGTCACGCTGGCGATGGACAAAGGCATCGGCCTTGGCGGCATCGCCAGCGTGATCCATCCCTATCCCACCCGGGCTGAAGCGATCCGGCAGGTGGGGGACCTCTACATGCGCACGAAGCTCACCCCCCGGGTGAAGGGGATGTTCGAATGGTTCCTGGGGATGCGGCGCTGAGGCACAAGGCAGGATCGATACAGTTCAACACTCCGATCGGGATGCAACAGGGGGTAAGGTGGCGAAGAAATCAGCGGTGAGGAACGGAAGGGGTACCCGGGTGGTGGGCCAGAAATGCGACCTGCCGCTCCATGAAGATTTCCTTTCCGCGTGCGGTGGCGAGCTGGCGGCCCGGGAGATCGAGACGATCCAGGTAAACGTGGGCCTCCGGTGCAACCAGGCGTGTTTGCATTGTCATGTGGAGGCCTCCCCCATCCGCAGCGAGTGTATGGAGCCTGCAGTGATGCAGCAGGTCGTCGACGCGGCCCAAAGGATGGAATGTCGACTGGTGGACATCACCGGCGGTGCCCCGGAGATGAACACGGACTTCCGCTGGTTCATCACCTCGCTGCACGAGGGGGGCCTCGCCGTTCAGGTCAGGACGAACCTGACGGTTCTGCTGGAGGAGGGTTACCAGGACATCCCCGAGCTGTACCGGCGGCTGGGCGTAAAGTTGGTGGCATCGCTCCCCTGTTACCTGGAGGGGAATGTCCGTGCCCAGCGGGGAAACGGAACGTTCGAAAAGAGCATCCAGGTCATCCAGAAGCTGAACTCCCTGGGATATGGTATCGAGGAGGGGCTCCCCCTGGATCTGGTGTACAATCCCAGGGGGCCATCGTTACCGCCGGAACAGGCCGGGCTGGAGGCGGACTACCGGCGAGAACTGAACGAGAGATTCGGGATTCACTTCACCAAGCTTCTGACCATCACGAACATGCCTATCGGCCGCTTCTTCGACGGACTCGCCGCGCGAGGAAAGGACGAGGAGTACATGAACCTTCTTAGGGAGGCGTTCAATCCTGCCACCGTGGAGCAGGTCATGTGTCGGAGCCAGATCAACGTGCGTTGGGACGGACAGATCTACGACTGTGACTTCAACCTGGCCCTGGGGCTGCCCGCCAGCGGCCTCGGTAGCATCAGGGACCTGCATCCTGACGCGGTGGTTGGGCGCTCCATCGTCACGGGGGATCACTGCTTCGGCTGCACGGCCGGAGCGGGTTCTTCGTGCGGGGGCTCTCTAGTGTAGACGCTAACGTGGCACCATGACCCACAAACTCATCGTATTCACACGCTACCCCGAGGCGGGGAAGACGAAGACCCGCCTGATCCCCGAGCTGGGTGGTGAGGGTGCGGCGGATCTCTCCAGGGAGCTCATCGGCTACGCCCTGAAGATGGCCGAGGGAGTGGCGAAACATCCTCAAACCCACGTCTCGCTCTTCTTCACCGGATGTGACGAAGCGGGTGCCCGCACCCTGGCGCCTGGCGACTACTCGTATCGGGAGCAGGAAGGGGCCGACCTGGGGAGCCGCATGAGCGCCGCGTTCACCGCCACCTTCGGCGACGGATACGAGCGGGCGGTGATCATGGGAACGGACTGCCCGGAGCTGAACGAGGGGGCCGTCCTAGCTGCCTTCGCGAAGCTGGCGGATGCCGATCTTGTGGTGGGTCCCGCTGAAGACGGGGGTTACTACCTGCTCGGTCTGAAGGCTCCACGTCCGGAGCTCTTCCACGGGATCGAGTGGGGGTCCGGGAGCGTCTTCGCCTCTACGATGGCCGCCGCTCGGAATCTGGGCCTTTCAGTGGCCACGCTGGAAACGCTCCGGGACGTGGACCGGCCGGAGGATCTGGCATACTACCGGGGATGGAGGGGCGCGCGAACCGATGGCGTGGTGCCGGCCCCCTCGGCCATCTCCGTGATCATCCCTGCGCTGAACGAGGCGGAACGGATTGGAGCGGCGGTGGCGTCCGCCCGGGTGGAGGAGAAGGCCGAGGTCATTGTGGTGGATGGGGGCTCCAGCGACAACACCGTGGCAGTGGCGGACGCCGCCGGCGCCCGGGTCCTGGCGAGCGAGCCCCACCGGGCACGGCAGATGAACGCCGGGGCCCGGGCCGCCAACGGGGACATTTTCCTGTTCCTGCACGCGGACACGCTCCTCCCTTCCGATTATGCCCAGGCGGTGGCGGGGGCGCTGACCGACGAAAGGGTGGCGATAGGAGCCTTCACCCTGGCCCTGGATGGTGATTCACCCCTGAATCGTGTGACGGAGGCGGCCGTGAGATTTCGGTGCCGGGTCTCATCCCTCCCGTACGGCGACCAGGCCCTCTTTCTCCGTGCCGACACCTTCCGGGCGGTGGGTGGATTCACAGATATGCCGTTAATGGAGGACTTTGAGCTGGTACGCCGTTTAAAAAACCGAGGTAGGGTAGAGATTCTGCAGCAGCCTGTGGTTTCTTCGAGCCGGCGCATGGAGCGGCTCGGTGTGATTCGCAGCACGGTGATCAACTTCGCGATCGTGGCGGCGTACCATCTGGGCGTTTCCCCCGAGCGTCTGGCCAGGTGGTACCGTGGAGGGACGGCCGAAGTCGGCGAGTGAGCTGAAGGAATGCGGCGATTCTCAGGCCGGTGTCAGATGAGAGCTGGGTCAGTCCCGAACCGAGTCACTAGCTTGGGACGTCCATCAGGAGACCCACCGTAGATCGGGGTTTCAGAGATGGAAAAACCCCCACCGGATCGATCCGATCAGTTTCCCGACCTTCTTTCCTGCGTTGAAGGTTGAGAAACAAAGGGACTGTTTGGGATCCCGCCCCCTCAGGGCGTCCCACGAAGCAGAGATGATTCGCTGGAAGGTTTTTACATCGAATCGGGGCTGGCCGGATGTGAGATAGGCGTCGGGATGATCTCGGAAGATGCGGACGGCCCAGAATCCGTGTTTGAATCCTTCCCCGAACAAACCGGCCAACGTCCCTTCGTTCTCATGATAGATGATGGCTTCGGCTTCGTAACGAAGGGAGAATCCTGCCGCCGCGATCCTACGGGAGAGCTCCACGTCCTCCCCTCTGGTGTACTCCTCATCGAAATAACCCACTTCTCGCAGAACCGCTGACCGCGAGGCCCAGTTCATCGTGATCGCGTAGGGTGGATCGGAGTCGCGGAGTGCCCTTTCGTGATCGTGAATCCGCTCCCCGAAAAGCTCCACCCAGTTGCAAGGACGCTTCGAGAGGATTCTCCCTCCCACTATCCCAATGCCCTTATCGGAGAGAGGACGAACGAGGGATCGCAGCCATTGGGGATCGACCTCGCAATCTGCGTCCGTGAAAGCCACGACCTCCCCGGTGGCAGCCGTCAACCCGCGATTGCGTGCGGCGGGGGCGCCCCTTTTATCCTCCCTCAGCACCTTGGCCCGGGCTCCATATTCTGTCAGAACTTCAGCTGTGCCGTCTGCCGAAGCATTGTCCACGACGATCAATTCGATCTTTTCGGCCGGGTATTCCAGGGCCAGGAGAGACTCCAGACAGGGACGGATGGTGGACGCTGCGTTCCTCGCAGGAACGATGATGCTGACAGATGGGAAACCGTCCTCGAGGTTCATCGAAAGTCCGGACTCCCCGGAGGCTTTCCTCAACTCCGCCGTACCCCGGCTCGTGCGGCCGTACGAAACAGAGTGGTGCCGAATCACCGCCTGTCTCTCCTCACCATGAACACCGTGTTTGTCGAGAATCTTGGAGAGATCCTGGACCTGCGCTTCGGCACTTCTCAGGGTTAAGCGTTCGCCCGTATGGTCCCTGTAGTTATAGAGTTGATCTGGGATGACGCTGACGCTCGCCTCTTGTTCCAGGAGGGTCCATGGGAGGTCGAAGTCGTCTGGGCCGGTGAGTCCGATGGTTTCATCCACGCCACCGACCTCCAGGAGTGATCCTCTCTGGAAGAGCAGGAAGTGTTTTAGATAACTGGCTTTCCGCTCGAGGGTTGGCAGTTGGTTGAACTCCTCCATGCTGGGAGATCGGGACAGGCTCTCGACCTCCGTTGTCCCGTCTCCCAGGAAGACCTTGAAGCCCGTACTCACGATGGTTGTGTCCAGGGGGAGGCATCTTTCGGCAGCCTCCTCATGGAGCCAGTCGTCCGAGAGGAGGAAGCCGACCCGGGGTGTACTGGCGGCCCGGATCCCCGTGTTCAGGGCAGCGGCGAAACCAGGCCCCTCCTCAGGGAGAACCACCAGCCGCGGATGCTCACGGGCGAGCCGGGAGAGTTGCGATAGGATGGAGGTGGATGTCGCTGGTGCGGTAACGACGAATGTTTCACATTGCACCGTTTGGCGAAGCGCGGACAGCACACACTGCTTTAACCAACGGCTTCGCTGGTTCAGGACCGGTATGACAATCGTCGCCTGGAAGGGCAAATCGACTCCTGGATCGGAGTGCAAATGACTTCCTCAGAACACGTCTCGAACGGTAGAGAAAGACTCGACCTCACCGAGGCCCTTACCGTGTTTGTGAGCACGGTCGGGTCTCCCACATTCGAAACTTGCCTACACAATCTGCGACAGCAAGACTGTGATTTTTCCCTCGAGGTCATTCGCGACGTCGCGCCCATGAACAACGCCCTGCAGAGGATGTTGGATGAGTGCACCACCCCGTACTACGTTCAGGTGGACGAGGATATGCTCCTCTTTCCCCACGCGGTCCGCACCCTCTATGAGCGTATCTCGGCAACGCCTTCCAACGTGGCGATGTATGTTTGCACCCTTTATGACGTGCACGTGGAGCGCGTCATCTACGGGCTGAAGGTTTACCGGCACGATATCGTGCGCCGCTATCCGTATCGTGACGTGACCGGTTGTGAATGGGACCAGGTAGCCCGATTCAGGGCCGACGGCTATACCGACATCCGGGCATCCATAGAAGGAGCGACCAGGGATTCCGAGGACACGCTGGGACTACACGGGACCTTCTGGACCCCGGAGACCATTTACCTCCGATTCCGGGTCCTGGAGATCAAGCGTCGCAGAGGGAACAGGACGCATGATTGGGTGGTGGAGGCGGGGCAGATGCTTCTCAGGCGCTTTCTCGAAGAGGGCTCTGTTTCCGATTACTATGCGCTCATGGGTATCCTGGGCGGTTTCCCTCCCTCCGGATCCGCTGAAGGCAGGGAGAAGGATTTTCGAACCTATCAAGGAACCCCTGGTCTCCTCTCCGCTCGCCGGTTTCTGGAGGAAGTGGCGGATATCGAGAGTCCTCCAGGCCGATAAGGGGGAGGTCGGGTGAGCTTCTCCGCCGTCAGCTCCAGGGCCGGCCAAGTGATCTCATGCGGTGAGGATGGCCTCCCCAGATAGGCGCCTTTCGGCTCCATCGTTTTGTCCCAGAGTCGGCGGTTCGGCATGCCTGTAGAGCCTTCGAAGAGCGCGCCGCGGCGGTCCGGGTGGCCAACCCGGACGGGTCTCACCACCCGGGATTCTGTTTCGCCGCTTCCGCACCTGGCGCTTCTCCTCAGGCTGTTGCCAGCCCTGCTCTGACTCCTCACTCTATGAATCACCTGAGGCCGTGGGAGTCCCACCTACAGACATAGAAGGAAGTAACCCGATGCCGGACTTAAAGGGGACCATAGGAATCCTGACAGGAGGAGGAGATGTGCCGGGCCTGAACCCGGCCATTCGGGCCATCACCATCCGGGCTCTCCGGGAAGGATACCGGGTTGTGGGGATCCGCCGAGGGTGGGCGGGTCTTGTCGACCTGATCCCCGACGAGGGGGCTGACAATTCCCATAACGTACGGACCCTTTCCGAGGATCTGGTGAACCGGGCCGGCCGAACCGGGGGCACCTTTCTCCATACCTCCCGGACCCGGCCCAGCCACCTTCCTCAGTATGACGTGCCTCATCACCTGAAGGATCGACACGGCGACGAGGTCAACGACACCACACCCACCGTCCTCGAGAACCTGGACTTTCTCGGGGTGGACTTCCTCATCCCCATCGGTGGAGACGATACCCTCAGCTATGCCCAGCGCCTTCACCAGGAGGGCGTCAAGGTGGTGGGGATTCCGAAGACCATGGACAACGACGTCCCGGGAACGGACTACTGCATAGGGTTCAGCACCTGCGTGACCCGGACCATCGAGATGGCCCACCGCCTTCGAACCAGCGCCGGATCTCACGAGCGGTTCCTGGTAATGGAGGTGTTCGGACGGTACGCCGGGTACACCGCCATCCTTCCGGCCATGGCCGGGGCTGCGGACCGGTGTGTGATTCCCGAACACCCCTTCGAGATGGAACGGCTGGCCGAGTTGCTCTCCTACGACCGCCAGCGGCACCCGAGCCGCTACTCAGTGGTCCTGGTGTCGGAAGGGGCCCGGCCCCGTGATCAGGAGGAGATGGTTTTCGAAGACGGTGAACGGGACCAGTACGGTCACAGGAAGCTGGGGGGTATCGGGGATCTCGTCGCGGCTCGTCTCAAGGAGCTATCGCCGGAATTCAATGAGGGGCGGAAGGTGAACGTGGTGAATCAGCGACTGGGCTATCTGGTTCGGTCTGGAGATCCAGACGCTATGGACTCCATCGTGCCTATGGCCTTTGGGAACCTGGCCCTCGACCTGATTCTGGATGGAACGTATGGGCGTCTGGTAAGTCTTCGAAACGGGGTTTACGACTCGGTTCCCATCGAGGTCGTCACGGGGAGGAAGAAGGTCGTGGACATCCACAAGTTCTACAACACGGAGCGTCTTCGGCCCCGCTACACCACCTTCGAGCGAAAACCCCTGTTCATCATGACCAGCGATGTTTGACGGCCGGAGGTTTCCATGGACGCCGGGTGGCCGCCGGCACGGAGGTGCCTAAGAGGGGATAAAGAATCATGTCGGATCACTTTCTCTATGCGTTCGTTACGCTCATCGCTCTTATGGCGCCGGTTGCGGAGCTCCCGGTCTTCCTGGGAATCGTCGAGGGGCAGACGGCCCGGGAAATCCGCGCCTCGGCCATGCAAGTCGCCTTCGGGTCTTTTGTCATCTTGGGGACGGCAGCCGTTGCAGGGCAGCTGATTCTGCTGGTCTTCGGCGTCAGCCTTCCCGCGTTTCGTGCCGCGGGCGGCGCGGTCCTCATCGTCATCGGCCTCGAGATGCTCAAGGGGACCACTTCAGCGCTGATGAGTGATTCGAGGGCGACTCCCGACCCGCAGGACCGCCTCTGGATGCCCATGATCATGCCGCTGACGGCGGGGCCGGCCGCCATCACCACGGCGATCACTCTGGCGATCAGGGAAAAAGGTGGGGCCTCCATTCTTCCGACAGCCACCGTCCTCGCCATCGGGGCTTCCACGCTGGTGGTGCTGGTCCTGCTCCTGGCTTCAGGCCCTATTTCGAAGATTCTGAGCGCACGATCGGCAAGGCTCTCCGAGCGGTTTCTTGGTTTGATCCTGACCGCCGTAGGTTTCCAGATGGGCATGACCGGGATCCTGGAGTTCTTTTTTGCCACCCAGCCCCAGATGGTCTCCTGATGGAGGGCAAGTTGGCCCAGGGCATCGACTCCTTATTCCCCCGCCTCCGCGCCCGCAAATCGCGCGGATCAGCAGATCTCAATACCTTACCAGAGTCACATTTTTCGCTCGACCCGGTTTCCGGGTGTCAACGCCGGAACCCTGACTGATCCTCCAGTCCTTTCCCAAGAGCAGACCATGCGAGTTCCTGCAATCCTCCTTGCACTCTTCCTGTTCACCATGCCTTCCCCGGGGGGAACGCCGGGGGGGCCGCCATTGGGAGCGGATGGTTCGCCGGCAAAGGTCGCCGGATGGGACCTGGTCCGTTTCGCATCGGGGGAGGCTCCGGTCGGGAATGTGGGGAGCATTGACGATCAGTCGGGTCGGATATCCGATCAGCTGGATCGGGTGCCGCGCATCGAGCCAGACTATGTCGACGTCACTATCCCTCCCAACGTCGCTCCGCTGAATTTCATCATCCGGGAGGAGGCCAGTTCCTTCGAGGTTACAGCCACTTCCGGCTCCGGCCAGTTTCAGCTGGAGGTGACCTCCTCGAATGGCGTGGTCCGGTTTCCCGAAACCTCGTGGCGGGAACTGCTGGCGGAGAGCGTCGGTGACACCATTTCCCTCCGGGTCACTGCTTCCCAAGGGCGCGGTGAATCCAGTGAAGTCTACCTTCCCTTCTCAATGTTCGTATCGAGTGACGAGATCGATCCTTGGCTGGTCTACCGCGTGATCCACCCGGGGTATTACAGCTGGTCCGAAATCAGAATCGATCAAAGATCAATGGAGAGCTTTGAAGAAGAGCCGGTGATCCAGAACCGAATCATGGAGAACAACTGCGCCAACTGCCACAACTTCAATCAAAACAGCTCTGACCAGTTCATGATTCATGTCAGGGGCTCTTTGGGGGGAACCTACTTCGTTGAGGATGGAGAGATCACGAGGGTAGACCCGAAGCTGGATGAGATGCCGGCCGGGGCTACCTATCCGGCATGGCATCCGAGTGGGCGGTATCTGGCCTTTTCGTCTAATCAGGTAAGGCAGAGTTTCTATTCAATCCCCGGAAAAGCCGTGGAGGTTTATGACCTCGATTCCTCCCTGATCCTCTACGACAGAACTGTTAACGAGACCCTGAATATCCCCGGCACGGGCAATGCGACATACCTGGAGACCTTTCCTTCATGGTCTCCCGACGGGGAGTATCTTTATTTCTGTCGGGCCCTGCAGGTCATCGGTTTTTCTGACCCTCAGCTGGACCAGATTCAGAGGACACACTACGACATTGTCCGAAGGTCGTTCGATCCTGAATCGAGAACTTTCGGCGAGGCCGAAGTCGTCTTCAACGCGGTGGAGATTGGAAAGAGCGCATCGTTCCCTCGGATCTCTCCCGACGGGAGGTTCCTGGCTATCACCGTCGCGGATTATGGCACGTTCCCCATCTGGCATAAGGAAGCCGACCTATACCTGATCGATCTTGATACCGGAGAGCAGCAAAGGATGGAGGTAAACAGCGAAGAAACGGAGAGCTACCACACCTGGTCATCCAGCGGAAGATGGATGGTCTTCAGTAGCAAGAGGCTCGACGGTCGGACTGGCAGGCCGTTCTTCACTCACATCGATCCTGAGGGAAACCAGGGGAAGGAGTTCGTTCTCCCGCAGGAGGATCCTTCACGCTACGACTGGATGCTGGAGTCTTTTAATATTCCGGAGCTGGTGGACGGAAAGATCGAGGTGGACCCGAGAGACTTCCTGAAGGCGGCCGGCGATGACCCCCTCAAGGCCGGGTCAGGAAATCCACCCGGTTTCAGCCCGTTCCGGCCTCTACCAGAACAGGGACCTGGCGTGAGCAGGAGGGCACCTCATGGCTGATGCGCCGAAGGGTCTGGGGAAGGTACTGGGAAGGCCAGTGCTTCTGTCACAGGCCGTCTTTTTGGTCGTGGCATTCGCCTATTTCTTCTTCGCGGCCAACTATGTCCTGTATTTCCAGGAGACACAGACTCTTTTTCTCTTCTCCGGAGAGTTCCTTCGCGAACACTTCTCGAGGCCCGGTGGCCCCCTGGCCTACGGGGCCGAGTTCCTTACCCAGTTCTATGCCCGCGAGTTGCCGGGATCTCTGATCGTCGCGGTGGTCCTCACGCTACCGGGGGTCGTCCTCTTTTTCGTGAAGCGCAGGCTATCCCCGGACGTTCGATTCACCTGGGTTCTTCTTCTGGTCCCGTCCTGCCTTTTGTTGATACTGCAGGCGAATTACTACCACCTGATGGAGTATAATCTCGGGCTGCTCCTGGTCCTGCTCTTCTATCTCTTTTCAATAACATCGGATAAGAGATACCAACGGGTCCTGGTTCTGGCTCTGGTACCTCTCTTCTATTTCCTGGCTGGCGCTTTTGCCCTGGTCTTCGCAGGGATGTTCGCTTGCCACGTCTTGTTCCTGCAAAAGGGGAAGGGGAAGTACCCTTTTACATTCCTTTTGTTGGCCATCACCGGCGGCACCTTCCTGGTCTTTTGGAAGGTCCTTTTCCTGGAACCGATGCGACAGATCGCGTGGTACCCTCTGCCATTGTTCGATACCACCGGCTATAACACCACCCTCTCTGTCCTTGCCGGGTACCTCATTCTTTTCCCTCTGCTGGCCAGAGATGGCGCCCCGGCTTTCCCCAGCGGGGCCAAGAAGAGGTTCCTCGTTGTCTCTTCTGTGGTGGCACTCGTTTCAATCGGCATTACCCTGGTTGTTTTGGAGTACGATTTGCAGACGGCGAGGGTGGTGGAGATCGAGAGGTCCATCTACGCCGAGGAGTGGGGTGAGGCGATCGAGGCCCACGAGAACCGGCCCTCGCGAGACCGGATTGGCCAGTATTTCTACAACGTCGCTCTGTCAGAAACCGGACAGCTGTGCGACCGGCTCTTCCGCGGGACTCAGGACTTCGGACCCGCCTCCCTTGTGTTGCCATGGGAAGTCCAATTCCTCAACAGCGGGGCCTACTACTACTATGCGATCGGGTTGGCGAATGAGGCCCATCGCTGGGCTTACGAGGACATGGTGGTCTACGGATATCGACCGCAAAACCTCCAAATCCTGGCGAAGACCACTTTGATCAGCGGTGATTTCAGGATGGCGAAGAAGTATGCCGGAATCCTGAAGAACACCGTGTATTACAGGGACTGGGCGGCCGATGTCGAAGAGATCGCGGACAACCCCGATCTTCTGGTTTCGCATCCCGATCTTCTGGCGAGATCAAAGCTCCTGCCCAAGGAAAACTTCTTCATAGAGTACGATCAGCCTGAGAACAACCTGCCGCTCCTACTCGAGGCCCAACCTGATAATCGGAAGGCTCTAGAGTACCTTCTTGCCGGGCTGCTCTTGATAAAGAACGTCGATGCTGCGGTGAGCCATGTCGGCGAACTGAAAGACCTGGGCTACGAGCGGATCCCTCGTCACCTGGAAGAGGCGGCATTGATCTTCGTCAACACCTCCGACTTCCCTCCTAACCTTGGGGGGCTGGAAATAAGTCCTTCAACTCAGGTGAGATTCGATCGCTATTCGGCTGCCTACGCGGTGGCCAGCAGGGACCCCCAGACACTGAGGGCAAGGATGGAAGAGGAATTCGGCGACACCTACTGGTTCTACTTTCAGTTCAGGTGATGGGATCGACAGGAAAAGGCTCAGACCACCTTCCCCATGACCGCCGCAAGGCTTCTCAGCTCGTCCATCAGGGTGAGGAAGGCCGAGAGGTCGAGAGCCTGATCGCCGTCAGAGAGGGCCCCGTCCGGGTTTGGGTGGACCTCGACGAGGAGCCCATCGGCGCCGGCCGCCAGCCCCGCCTTACTGGCTGGGCCGACCAAGCTCCTCCTTCCTGCGCTGTGGGAGGGATCAACAATGATCGGTAAGTGCGTCAACTCCTTGAGAGCCGGCACGGCCAGGATATCCAGAGTGTTCCTCGTGTAGGTCTCGAAAGTGCGGATACCTCGCTCGCACAAGATCACCTTTTCATTCCCGTTCACGAGAACGTACTCAGCCGCCAAGAGGAAATCTTTCAGTGTGGCGCTCATCCCCCTCTTCAGGATCAGCGGCTTCTGCGTTTGCCCCACTTCTTTCAGAAGCTCGTAATTTCGCATGCCGCGGGCACCAACCCGGAGCATGTCGACGTGGTCGTGGAGGAGCTCCAGGTGCTTGAGGGACAGCACCTCCGTCTCGAGCAAAAGTTTGGTCTCCGTCCGGACGGCCTGGAGGATGGGCAGACCCTCTGGCCCAATCCCTTGGAAGGAGTAGGGTGAGGTCCTGGGCTTAAAGAGGGAGGCACGAAAGATCTTGGCCCCGGCCTCTTCCACCACTTTTGCAGTCTCCACGGCCTGGTCGACGCTCTCGATCGCGCAGGGCCCTGCCATGACCGTGAAAGTTCCCTCGCCGATTTTAATGTCGCCGCAGCGAACAGCGACACGATGTTCAGGATTCTGCTTCCGAGCCTGCGGTCCCACAAACTCGTCCAATTTATTTACACCCCCGTCCATATCCAGTCTTCAGGAACGATCATGTTTCCTGCGGTCTTACGGCGTCGACCTCCAGCTCAAAAAGGAGATCCCCTCGACAGACGTGATTCTGGGAGACGACAACTCGTGACATAGGCAAGCCGTGGCGCCCGGCGATCAGTCCCAGATTTCCTGCCTCTCCAGAGTGCTTGAAGTATGCGTTCCCCCTGATGACATCGGAGAAATCCATCCCCCGGGATTCGAGAATCGCTCCAACGATCTCAAGGGTGTAATCAATCTGAGCGTCTAGGTCGTCCAGGTGTGTCGTGACCCCGTCCGGATCGATACTGGCAGTCCCCGAAACGAGAACCTGCCTATAGTCCGGTGTCACGAGCTCAGCCGCCCTGGTGAAAGAGCTCCCATAGTCCAGGGCTGGGCATTGGAGTGGTGAGGGGATTTCCTGGATCGCCACCCCGTCCTTCTTCGGGTTTATGCCTAGGGCTGAGGCAAGAACGGCTGCGTCGTAGGGATTTTGGCCTCCGATCCCGGTACTGGCCGGCAGATACCGGCCAAAGAGTCCCTCGGTCGTATAGATCTCGGACCTGGCGCCGTTGAACTCCTGGTACCACCCAAGAATGTCGTCGATGAAGAACCAGGTCCGGGCGACCTTGTGGATGTCCATCCCGGCCCCGGCCAGCCCCTTCATCATCTGCTCGATGGTGTCCTGGGTCTGTTGGGTTCCTGACCGAGAAGGATCGACGGAGCGTAGGTCACCCAGCACGCAGTATCGTGCGAACTGGTCCTCGAAGACCCGTCCAATTGGCCTTCCATCCGCGCGGATGGTCTCCACGTTGGACCCAGTTACGGCGTGCAACTGGATGCCTGCGACCTCACCTCCGCCGCAATCGTTCCCCTGCACATAAACCAGCGGCCAGTTGATGGCTCCCCAGAGTTCTTGGAGGGATCTGGTGAAAGAAGGAAAGGCTTCGACGGCCCCGAAAACCCGCATCTCCAGGAC
>JABDNZ010000505.1 GCA_013043565.1 Gemmatimonadota bacterium
CTCAGGCGGAGGTCCACCCGGAATTCGTCGAAGAACGGTGCGTTGTCCCCGGCAGGATTCCCGTCCTGAATATCCATCACGTAGGAGATCAACTCTTCAAACGTCTCGGTTTGGAGGCGGTCCCAGAACCGCTCGGGATCCGTGATGATTCGCTGGTCCAGCAGCACCTCATCGGCAGTGGAGGCCGTGATCCAACCCGTCGTCACCCTCACCTGTTCGTATTCCGGGAAGAGGTCGAAGAAGGGCCGGACTACATAGCGTGGGTCGAACGTGTCCCGGAGGATCACCGATCCGCTGGGATCCCGGGCCTCGAACGTGTAGATAGGGTCCTTCTGCCGTGTCGGGTGGAACGCCACCGCCGAATCGACGATCCCGAGCTCCCGAGCCAGGACAGCATCGATGGGATAGACCTCCTGAAGCCACCGGGTCTCCGCAGCGATGGTTTGCCACCTGACCTCTTCCGACTCCTCCAGGGTGTGGTAGGTGAGATCGATGGAGGCCACGGGTTTCCCCCTGAGTTGGGGGAGCAGCACGTCATTAATCCAGGAGTAACCCTGTTTGTACGCACTCAGGACGTGGACTGTGGTGGACGTGGCGCCGCGAGCCAGGAGAGCATTTCGGATCTCTTCTTCCAGCTCCGCCCGGATCTCAGGCGGTTCGCTGACTCGAACTTCGACGGTGGCGGGGGCACCCGACCGGACCCCGGCATAAACGTCCCGCTCCAGGAGTTGCCGGACCTCGTCCACCTCCCAGGGGAGGTCCCACTCCTGGACGAAGACCGTGTCCCCTACCCCGAACCCCGTCGGCCAGCTGTCGACGGAGACCTCTGCCTCCGGGAAGCGATTGCGAACCTCGGAGGCTGCGAGCTCATTCAATCCCGTCGGCGTGCTCTCAGCGGCGATCTCCACCTCGACCCGATGGGGTGGGTCGGCCTCCATGCGATCCATCCACATACCGAGTTTGGTGATGGCCAGAGCGAGCTGACCGGGTGCCCTCCTCCCTTGGAGAAACCTTCGGACCTCCGTCTGTGCATCGGCGAGATGGTATTCGCCCTTGCCATGGGTCCAGAGATATGGAGCCCTGTGGGCCGTCCACCCGACGGCTGCAGAGAGACCCCCTTCGTCTTCCCCACCTACTACCAGGGCGTTCCGGTCTCCGAAGGCCCCTTCGACGAACTGAACAAAGCCCGTGCCGGGCCCCAGGTTCAGGCCTGCCAACTCCCCTTCTTCCTGGAGCCGCCCGATCTGGTAGTGGTCCGTGCCCACCAGGATAGGAAAGCCCGATAGGCTCGGGTCGTTCTCCCTGGCATCCACCTTCACCAGGGGTAATCGGGCCCCGGCCGTCTCCAGCCCAATCCGGGTCGCCAGGTCGACGACAGCATCGGAGGCCCCTGAGCCGCTCAGAGAAATGAAAGCGGCGGTTTCGTCGGGAACCAGATCGCTGTTGGTGTCCCGGTAGAGCCCGCCGACCCGGTAGATATCGGGAAGGGAAAAGGAGGCGTCGGCCCCCGGCCGGAAGGCGGCAGGATCTCGGAGGTCCCAGGGCTCTTCGGGTCTCAGGGTGATGGTCCGCCCCGCCATCTGGCTTTCGATCCTCACGTCCAAGCGATGGAGCCCGCTGAACTCCAGATCAGAGAGCTCCAGGCGTTGGGCGTCATCCGAAGCCGCCGCGGAGTCGGCGCCCAGCGGCGCCGTGGCGGTATCGGGGCTTTCCTCCTCCGGCTCTCCCTCCTCCACTGAAAGGGTGTCCTCCCCGAGGAAGGCCGCCACCGCTGAATCGAAACCCGCCCCATTGTGAACAAGAACCACCACCCGAGCCCGTGGGATACCCGAGAGGCCCTCCTCCACCACGATCCGGTCCAGAGACACACCAATCCAATCGAGGTCGCGGCCATCGAGGAATTCCTCGACCTTCTCCCCTACCTCCTTCCAGGTGACCCCATCGGGGTCCCACACACCGGGATATCGAGCCGAAAGGTATCCGGCCGCCGCTACGAGGCCGGTGGCATCGTAGCCGGCTATGCCCAGGCCACCCCGAGAAAAGGACCTCCCTTCAGGAACACGACTTATCAGGCCCTGGCCTGGAGCCAGATCTCCCAGGATCGCCCCAGAGCCACCCGGCAACCTCGCCACCTCGACCGCCCCCGCCCCCACCAGCACCACTGGTCGATCGTATATCTCGTTGGCACTGACCGCACCAGCCAACCCGAGGTCGGTGGCGGAGGTTTCGAACCCGAACCGGGCGGCGAGGTTCGCGGCGGCGGCTACTTCGGTTTCCGTCGGGTCCGGAGCCAGAAGGAGCCGAAGGTCCAGCCCGTCTACGACCTGGTCTCCATTCCCATCCAGGAGAACCACCCCCGTGTCCAGGACGACCCGTAGGTCGGTGAGAACCGAGGGCCCGTCCGGCGGGACGCCCTCCTGGGCACCGAGGAGGGCGGGAGATACCGCCCACAGGGCAGGCGCCAACCAAAAGATCCTGCAAAGGGCTTCGAATCTGATCGAGATCGACTTGGTCATGGTCATATCGTTTCGGTGGGCTCGAAGTGCTGCCGACTGGCCGTGAAGGTACGAAGGCCCAGCCGGCCCCGCAGCATCCGCCTTGCTCGCGACAGTCTGTTGCGCCCCACAGCCAGCCCATTAAGATGCCTTCATGCCCACCGATGCCTTTCGTCTGAGCAGGGTAGGACAGAACCTGCAGCGTTCGGTGATGCGTGATCTTCTGCGCTTCGCAGTGGACCCGAATGTGATCTCTTTGGCGGGAGGCCTCCCCGCCAGCGAACACCTACCCCTGGACGATCTCCGAGAGTGTATCGATCTGGTACTCTCCAGGGACGGGCCCAAAGCCCTCCAATACAGCCCCCAGCATCTACCCCTGCGGGCTTGGATCGCAGAGTACATGGGGTCGAAGGGTGTGCCCTGCACTGCGGAAGAGATCTTCATCACCAACGGGAACCAGCATGGACTGGCCATCCTCTCCCGCCTCTTCCTCGACCAGGGCGAACCTGCCGTCATCGAAGAGGTGACGTTCACAGGAATCCACCAGGTCACGGTGGGGAGGGAAGCCGAGGTCCGGACCCTGCCCACGGACCTCGATTCCGGGGTCTGCGTGGAGAGCTTCGCGGAGGCTCTCAAAGCGTCTCCCAAACCCAAGTTCGCAGTTCTGATCACAGACTTTCACAACCCCCTCGGCGTTTCGATCGCAGAGGAGAAACGAGCGGAGTTGGCTGCGTTGGCCGCTCGGTACGGAGTCCCTCTCATCGAGGACGACCCGTACGCCCCGCTTCGTTTTCGCGGAGGGGCAATCCCGCCCATCAAGGCCCACGACGAGGCCGGGATGGTTTTCTACCTCGGGTCCTTCTCGAAGATGTTGGCTCCGGCCCTGCGCCTGGGATGGATCGCAGCTCCAGCTGACTTGATGGCCCGAATCACCACCCTCCGGGAGTCCTTTGATCTCGAGTCCTCCACGCTCTTCCAACGGGCTGTCACGGAGTTCGTGGACCGTGGCTTGCTCGAGCCCCATCTGCAGAGAATCTCTGCAGCCCACGGCGCCCGTAGGGATACGATGCTTGCAGCGTTGGAAAGGCATCTTTCGGACGTGGCTCGGTGGAGTAAGCCGGAGGGAGGGGTTTTTGTCTGGGTCTCCCTACCCGAGGGGCTGGAGACCACGGAGATGTTCCACCGTGCCATCGAGAAGCAGGTAGCATACATCCCTGGAGGTGTGTTTTCGGTAGATGGAAGTACCAAGAACGCCCTTCGCCTCAACTTCAGCAACGTGACCCCCGAAGCGATTGATGATGGCGTGCAGCGCCTGGCAACCGTGATTCGCCAGGCCCTTCACGAATGATCCGGCGGAGGCGGTGCCGGCTGCGAAGCTCCGAGAAGGCCATTCCAGAACTGGAGACAGGAAGTGATCGACTTCACCCTTACCGATGAGCAAGAAGCCCTTCGGGACTTGGTCCGCGAGTTCGCAACCAGGGAGATCGCGCCCGTCGCCCCTAAGCTGGACGAGGAGCAGCGGCACGGCGAAGAGATCGTCGAGAAGTACTTCGAGATCGGATTCCTCCACTATGCAGTACCGGAAGAGTATGGAGGGGCCGGCCTGGGAACCCTGGAGGGATGCCTGTTCAACGAGGAGGTCGGAGCGGCCTGCGGCGGAGTCGCATGCACCCTCGGCGGGAACACTCTGGGCCTCACCCCGTTGTTCATCGCCGGAAGCGACGAGTTGAAGAAGGAGCTCCTGCCGCCTCATACGGAGGGTCCCAATCTGGCGGCGTTCTGCCTCACCGAGGCAGGAGCCGGTTCGGATGCGGGCTCCATGCGCACCACAGCCCGGTTGGAGGGGGATGAGTACGTCATCAATGGGACAAAAGGGTTCATCACGAACGGGAGCGTGGCTAGCCTTTACTCCGTCTTCGCAATGGAGGACCCGGATGCAGGGAACAGAGGGTTCTCCGCATTCATGGTTCCGGCCGGCACCCCGGGCATCAAAATCGGGAAAAAGGAAGACAAAATGGGCCAACGGACCTCGGACACACGTGAGGTCAGTTTCGAGGAGGTACGGATTCCGGCCCGATATCGCCTCGGCGAAGGGTTGGACGGATTCAAGATCGCCATGATGACCTTGGACGAATCCCGGGCTACCGTAGGCGCCGCCGCAGTCGGAATCGCCAGGGCGGCCCTGGAGGTAGCGACCAAGTACGCCAAGGAGAGGGTCCAGTTCGGGAAGCCCATCGCCGGCCACCAGGCCATTCAGTTCATGCTGGCGGACATGGCCATGAAGGTGAACGCAGGACGGCACCTCTGCTGGCATGCGGCCTGGCTCAAGGACACCGGGAAGGGAAACACGATGGAGTCTGCCATGGCCAAGTGCTTCTGCGGGGACATAGCCATGGAGGTCACGACGAATGCGGTTCAGGTCCTCGGCGGGTACGGCTACATGAAGGACTACCCGGTGGAGAAGTACATGAGGGATGCCAAGCTCCACCAGATCTACGAGGGGACCAACGAGATCCAACGCCTTGTGATCGCCAGGGGGCTCCTCGGCTGAGGGGCGCCGGCAGTTTCATCCGACCCTGGGGCCTGTCGGGTACTCAATGGGTTCCGGGCCTACCAGATCCCTTTCGCTGGAGGACCCTCACCGCCGGGGAGGTTCGA
>JABDNZ010000506.1 GCA_013043565.1 Gemmatimonadota bacterium
GGCCGGAACTGCGGGCACCATGATGTCGGCGAAAATGCGACGGTCTCTCCCACGGGATGAGTGGAACATCACGCTGGTGGACCAGGACGACACCCACATCTATCAGCCCGGACTCCTGTTCATCCCCTTCGGGATCTACGAGCGGAGAGACGTGGTCAAGCCCCGAACCCGGTACGTGCCGCCGGGGGTGGACCTGGTGCTTTCGGGGGTGGACGTCATCGAACCTGCAGAAAACCGGGTACGGCTCGAGGGTGGAGCTGAGCTGCCCTACGACCTCCTCGTCCTCGCCACCGGCAGTCGAATCGCCCCGGAAGAGATGGACGGTCTCGTCGGCGAGGGTTGGCAGCGCACCATCTTCGACTTCTATACCCTGGACGGCGCGTTGAAACTCCACGAGGCGCTGAAGGACTTCGACCGGGGTCGCCTGGTGCTCAACGTGGCCGAGATGCCCATCAAGTGCCCCGTAGCGCCCCTCGAATTTCTGTTCCTGGCCGACTGGTACTTCCACAAGAAGGGCGTACGAGACCGGGTCGAGTTGGTGTATGCCACGCCACTGGACGGCGCCTTCACGAAGCCCATGGCCTCGGAACGGCTCGGAAGCCTCCTGGCAGACAAGAACATCGAGGTCGAGCCGATGTTCAACGCCGGGGAGGTCGACCCCGAGAAGCGGATCCTCCGGAGTTGGGACGATCGTGAAATCCCGTACGATCTACTGGTGTCGGTTCCTACGAACATGGGGAGCGAGGTCATCGAGCGGTCGGACCTGGGGGACGAACTGAGCTACGTGCCCACGGATCGCCATACCCTGCAGTCGAAGGTCGCGGACAACGTGTTCGTGATCGGTGACGCCACGGATCTTCCCTCGTCCAAGGCCGGTTCGGTGGCCCATTTCCAGGGTGGCATCCTGGAGCACAACCTGCTCGCCGCCATCAACGGGAAACCCCTGGCCCCGGACTTCGACGGCCACGCCAACTGCTTCGTGGAGACCGGTTTCGGGAAGGCGATCCTGATCGACTTCAACTACGACGTGGAACCACTGCCGGGCCGCTTCCCCATGCCGCGGTTGGGGCCTCTCAGGCTCCTGAAGGAGACCCGGATGAATCACTGGGGCAAGCTGGCGTTCCGGTGGGTCTACTGGAACCAGCTCCTGGCCGGAAAGGAAATCCCCCTGGTCCACGCCCAGATGTCTCTGAAGGGAAAAGAACTCCCCGCGGCTCTCCAGGCTGCCTGACACTTCGAGGAGGAACTCCATGACTACCGCAACGATCGCCGGCATCACCGTGGACCTGGATTCTGAAGGGTTCATGACCGACGCCGGCCAATGGACCCGGGAACTCGCCGAGGAGATCGCTCGAGCCAACGGCATCGATCCCCTGACCCCTCGCCACTGGGAGGTCATCGAGTTCTGCCGCCAGGATAACGAGGATCGAGGCACTCCCCCCACCGTACGTCGAATCACGAAGGGAACCGGAATCTCGACCAAGGAGGTGTACCAGCTCTTCCCGAAGGGCCCGGGAATCCTGGCGTCGAAGATCTCGGGTCTCTCCAAGCCGAAAGGATGCATCTGATGGCCGCCGTCACTGAAGCCGCGGAATCGATCCAACCCACGTTCACCCCACAGGGGGAGGCGCCGGAGGTCCAGGAGGTGGCCCGGAAGGTGGCCATCATATGCAGCAAAGGGAGCTTGGATATGGCCTATCCGGGGCTGATCATGGCCAACGCCGCCCGGATGATGGGCATGGATGCCATGATCTTCTTCACCTTCTGGGGCCTCGACATCGTCACGAAGAAGAAGGTGGAGCACCTCCATGCGGGGATGTTGGGCAATCCCTCGAGCCCCATGCCCCACTCCATCATGGGACTCCCCGGGATGGAGGCACTGGCAACGAAGATGATGAAGAAGAAGATCGAGGAGCTGGATATCCCGGACATCCCGGAGCTCCTGGAGATCCTCAACGATGCCGGGGCCGAGCTATACTCCTGCCAGCTCGCCATGGAAATGTTCGACCTGGAGTCCGATGACCTGGTGCCCCAGGTGAAGGAGAGCCTCACGGCCATGGACTTCTGGGAGAAGGCCAAAGGCGCGCAGGTCGTCTTCATCTGAGGGGTCCTCCACTCCTTTGGCGGGAGGGGGACCAAGGAGACCTGGGGCTCGGCCGGCGTCAGGGGGCCGGTGCCTCCCGGGTCCGGGTCCATGCATTGACATGCCGCTGCCGTCTCACCATTATACCCGGTCTGTGAGGCAGCGATTTCCGGCCTGACCGGGACGTGCCTCACCACCGGCGCTCTCTGCGCTGGCTATCAGCTTTTTGAAAATCGAGGTTTTGAGAAGCGGGCGGGCCCTAGCGCCGGCAAGCACTGTGTCTTGTCGGCCTTCGTACGCCGGTCTTCGGGCCGTGGGTGCGAAAGGGTTCAATAACGCAGATTCCGAACAGAGGGATCTTAGGATTCCGGTGTTCAACAGAGCTAATCAAGCTTTTTTCTATTACGGAGAGTTTGATCCTGGCTCAGGACGAACGCTGGCGGCGTGCTTAACACATGCAAGTCGAACGAGGACTAGAGTGCTTGCACTCTATAGCCGAGTGGCGAACGGGTGCGTAACACGTGACCAATCTGCCTTTGGGAGAGGGACAACCTGGGGAAACCCGGGCTAATACCGCATGATGTGTCGTCTTCGCATGTTGATGACACCAAAGGGGGCCTCTACTTGTATGCTCCCGCCCAAAGAGGAGGTCGCGGCGTATCAGCTTGTTGGTGGGGTAATGGCCTACCAAGGCTACGACGCGTAGCGGGTCTGAGAGGACGACCCGTCACATTGGGACTGAGATACGGCCCAGACT
>JABDNZ010000511.1 GCA_013043565.1 Gemmatimonadota bacterium
ATTCCGACCTGAAGCATGATGTTACCGTGGGAGGAGTCCGGAGGATTCGCGGGTCATGGAGGGAATAGTAGCTGGCGCCTCGGGGCTTGGTCAAAGCCGAAGGTGGGCCAGGGGTCTTGCGCCAGAACCGAATCTTCAAACACCTTGATCGGTTAGCGCCCCTCGGGATGCCGGGCGCTCTTCTCATGGGATCCGTTTTCGAGTTGCAGATCCCGAATTCGCCATCAGGCGAGTTCTTTATTCCGCTGGTTCTTCCGACCCTCGGGTCCGGAAAGGGGATGGGTATGGAGTTTTCGTTCGTCGGCCCGGAGATGGATCGGTTCGAATGGTTCCGGTCGGGGCTCCAGGAAGTTCTGGATAACAACGGGCATACGTTCGTCGGGGATCCGGACCAGGCTTCGTTGGTCGTAAATTTCGTGGACGCCCTACGGCCACGCCCTTTCCGGAGGAAAGCCCAGGCAGTTTTTGTGGTGACGGTGACGGATGTTGAACCACCATTCGGGGGCCCTATGGAAAAGGGATACCCCCTTCTTGTCCGCTCCTTGTGCAATCTACTCATCGGCTTGGTAGACGAGGGCCACACGGTCCCCACTGCCCATTTCGTCACCCCGGAACAGGGACACTACGTGGTTGAGGGGAATGAGGACCCGGGAGCCTACATGAGGGCTGTATACGATCGGATTCGGCCCCTGGCCACGAGCCGGTTGGTTCTAAACAACGTTTACGACCCGGACTTGGAAAAAAGCCTGTGGCCCGGGGACGAGATCACCGCGGCCATCTCCGAAGCCGGAAAGAAGCTCGATGAGCTGAACCTACTCCCTACCCCCTTTCCCATGGAGAAGTATCTCACCGAAAGGGACCAACGCCATATCAAGCTCCTGTATGGAATCGGTGGCTTGAGTTACGGGAACCTCTCGGCCCGGCTGGATTCAAACCGTTTTTGGATGAGTGCTTCCGGGGTCGACAAGTCGGATCTCAGGGTGGTGGGCCGGGACATCTTGCTTGTGAAGGGTTACGACCCTGATCAAAACGCCATGATCCTGAGCGTTCCCCCCCAGGTGGAGCCCCGACGAGTTTCGGTGGACGCTATCGAGCACTGGATGGTGTACCAGGAGCACCCGGAGGTAGGGGCCATACTCCATGTTCACGCATGGATGGATGGAGTCCGATCCACCGAGTTCAACTACCCATGTGGAACCCACGAACTGGGTACGGCCGTCGCGGAGATCGTGAGGGAGGCGCCTGTCCCAAAGGAAGCAGTCGTGGGATTGAAGAACCACGGCCTCACCATCGTGGGGACGTCCATGGAGGACATCTTTGAAAGGGTGGAGGGAGCCCTCTACCAACCGGTCCCAATGTCCTGAGGTTTCAGGTCCGGTACCCGGCTCAAGCCAGGGACCGCTGAACCGCCATGATCAGGCCCGGATGCCGTGAGAATGCCCAGCGGGCTTCCTCTACATCCAGCCTTTCCCGGTTGGTGTGGGCAAACCGTTCCTCCCCCGGAGCGAAACCGAGGGTGGGGACCCCGAAGACTCCTTGGCTCCAGCCGCCATCCGTGGCAAAGGTCCATGGCCTGACAGCGGCGGCCCCTTTCCCGCTCCTCCTACCAACGGCTTCTGCAGCGGCTACGATCACCGGATCATCCGCTTCCATGAGGAACCCAGGCGTGTACAGATCCCTGACCTCGGAATGTCCGGTGTATGCGGTCTGGGTCTCCTTGGCCATTCGGACCTCCAAACCCATCCCTCCCGGGACCTCCGGAATGAACCGGGAGAGGGATTCCTCGACCTGCAGGAGGAGCCCTTCATCCGTACTCCCGGGGAGGACACGCCAGTCCACCACCACCACCGCTTCGTCCGGAACCACATTTCGACTCTCAGGAAGGATGTCGATGCCGGTCGGGACCAGAGAAGCCTGCCCGAGAACCGGGTCTTCGTCCTGACGGGCGGCCAGATCCTCCAAGGCCCTCAGGACCCCCGGCACCAGGTCGAGGGCGTTCCGAGCCCTCTCAGGTGCGCTGGCATGGCCAGCCCGACCCCGCAGTACGATCTCTACCTCCGCTCGGCCTCGATGGCCGGTCGTGATGTCGCCCGCCGTCGCCTCCCCGATGATGACCGCAGCCGGTTCGACCTCTTTGTTCCCAAGAAGGTACTCCATCCCCCATCCACCCCGTTCTTCGAACACGGTGTGAGCCACGATAACGTCGCCTGGAGCCTCCTCCCTCAGGCTGGCGGCCGCATGGGTTTGAAGGGCCAGCTGCCCTTTGATGTCCATGGAGCCCCGGCCGTGGAGGCATCCACCGGCCAACTCGGCATCGAACGGCGGGTACTCCCAGGCGCCGTGATCACCCTCGGCCACGACGTCCATGTGGCAGTTGAGCATCACGGGCGGCCCGCCCTGGGTCCCACGGATCACCCCGATCACGTTCCCGAGACTGTCCGCCCAGACTTTATCATATTCCAAGTCCTTCATTTCCAACAAAATACGACTTGCCACCTCACCTTCTTTCCCAGACAGAGAAGGGATCCTGATGAGGTCCTGGGCAAAGGCGAGCGCGTTCTCAAAACTGGGGTCTTTCGGCACGGAAGCCTCCGAATTGGCTCTGTCGGCAACGGATCTTCAAGGAGGCAAAACTAGAGAGTTTCGGGCCATGGGGATACCACGAAAAAAGAGAGGCCCGGTTCCAGGCGGAACCGGGCCCCCCTTCCTTTTCAACTACCCTCAGCCTCTTAGCCGAAGAATCCCCTGATGGTCTCCACGAGCCAGGAGACCTCGATGTCGTGCACCCGGACAAACCAGGGAGCCAGCACCAGGGAGACCACGCTCATGAGCTTGATGAGGATGTTCATGGACGGTCCGGAGGTGTCCTTGAACGGATCACCCACCGTATCACCCACAACAGCGGCCTTGTGGGGTTCGGAGCCCTTTCCGCCGTGTGCTCCACCCTCGATGTACTTCTTGGCGTTGTCCCAGGCACCACCGGCGTTGGCCATGAAGAGGGCCATGAGAACACCGGTGACTGTGGCTCCAGCCAGCATGCCGCCCAGGGCTTCCACGCCCAGGAAATAGCCGACGACCACGGGCGCGATGACTGCGGTCATGCCCGGGAGGATCATCTCGCGAAGCGCGGCCTTGGTGGAGATGTCCACGCACCGGGCCGAATCAGGCTTCCCGGTGCCTTCCATGATTCCCGGGATTTCCCGGAACTGGCGGCGAACCTCTTCCACCATTCCTTGAGCCGCCTTACCCACGGCGGTCATGGTGAAGGCCGCCACCAGGAAGGGTAGGATCCCACCCAGGAAGAGGCCGATGACCACGATGGGATCGACCAGGTCGATCCCCGTTTCCTGCAGCCCTACCTTGGAGGAGTAGGCGCTGAACAGGGCCAAAGCGGTCAGAGCGGCTGACCCGATGGCGAATCCCTTCCCGATGGCCGCAGTGGTGTTCCCGATGGCGTCCAGAGAGTCGGTGACAGCCCTGGTCTCGGGTCCAAGGCCAGCCATTTCGCTGATTCCCCCGGCGTTGTCGGCGATGGGGCCGTAGGCGTCGACAGACATGGTCACACCCACCGTGGCCAACATCCCGACCGCGGCGATGCCGATGCCGTAGAGGCCGGCCGTCTCGAAGGACACGAAGATGGCTACACAGATGAGGACCAGGGGAATAGCCACCGATTCCATCCCGATTGCCAACCCGGTGATGATGTTGGTTGCAGGACCGGTCTCACTGGACTCGGCGATCTTCCGGATCGGACCAGCAGCAGTGTAGTACTCGGTGACCAGTCCGATGAAGATCCCGACGAGACTCCCGGCGAGGATGGCCCAGAAAGGACCGGAGACGGGAAGCATATTCCCGCTGTCGATGTCGACGATCTCCACGCCAACGGCCTGCACCACAAACCACATGGCTACCAGGAAGAGTCCGGCGGCGATGAACGTCACGTTCCGCAGGGCCCCGGCCGGGTCGGTCTTCTCCAGGACCTTCATCATCCCAATCCCGATGAGGGAGGCCAGGAGCCCCACCGCTACCGTGATGATCGGGAGAGCAACACCCTCGAGAGAGGTGGTTGCCATGGTTGCGGATGTGGCGGCGATGGCCATGGTGGCCACAATCGACCCCACATAGGACTCGAAGATGTCGGCGCCCAGTCCGGCCACGTCACCCACGTTGTCAC
>JABDNZ010000129.1 GCA_013043565.1 Gemmatimonadota bacterium
GATGGCATCTTCTTTCAGTTTTTCGTCCACTGCTTGCACCCTGGTGCTCAGCAGAAACGCACGCCATTGAATGACTCCTGGGTATTGGGTGTTAGCCTTTCGCCCTATGTGATTGTTGTTTCGCCGTAACGCCCGGTTCAAGCACGGGCCTCAGATCCGCATCCGCGGGTGAGCTAGGTGGCCTATCGGGGAACTCTGGCCGCGCCCTACGGGACCTCGCCGTGGACCAGCTGGTGGTTTGACCCCGTTCCTTCAGGTACCCGGCTCCGATCTCGAACCGAATGGGTCGTTACGTGAAGAGGCGGTCTGCAGGATAATGGAGGGTTAGACAGCCTCACCCTCGGGAGCGGTAGTAACCTCCAGGGCAAACAACTCAACAGCCTGTTCTTTTCCACGTAATTCGTGCGTCCCCAGCGACCGGAACGTCCACCCCTCGCCCTCGCCGAGGCGGGCTCTCAACTCACCCGCCACGAGCACGTCTGCTGCCATTTCACTACACAACCCCTGAATCCGGGCCGTTTGATTGAGCACATCGCCGGTGAAGACGATCTCCTTCTTGAGGGCACCAATCTCACCGGTGGTTACGGATCCACGCTGCATGCCGGCTTTGAAGCCTGGGACCACACCGAACCGGTCCTTAAACCATGGGGCCCGCGCACGCAAGTCCTCTTTCATGCGCAGAACGCATCGAATGCACTCATTCTGCATCAGGCCTTTCTCCTCCGGCCATGAAATGACGATCTCGTCCCCAATGTACTGATAGACCTCACCTCTGTGATCGATGATGGCGTCAGCGAGGGAGTCGTAATAGGCCCGGAGCAGTTCGAAGTAGCGGGCGTGCCCGAGAACCTCAGCGATCTGCGTTGACGACTTCATGTCGGAAAAAAGGAATATGCGGCGCTCAACCGTCGGTGTGTGGTAACGTCCAGTGAGAAAGTTGGTCAGCACCTGGTGCCCAAGGTGCTCACTGATCTCCGCATAGAAGAGCGAAGCAATAAGGGACGTGGTGAGTTGGACCCCCGCAGAGAGGCTGGACTTACTGATGAGGAAGCCCCGTAGACGCTCCCAAACCCGTGCGTCCACCAGGGAGGTATCCATCTCCATGGCTGCGGCTATGGGATAGGTCACCAGAATCACACCTGCCATTAGAACCAGATAGAAGGCCGTCTTCCCGATGATCTTTTCGCTGAAACTGCGAGTGGCGAAAAGCCGGTTCAGGTACAAGACCTCGACCGCACCCACCGTGAATCCAACCACAGTGGTTGCCAGGCTGGCGAAGAGGTAGATCGGAAGGGATAGCTCAATATCGGTTTCAGCTATGTTGGCAAAGCCGCTGGTTGCCGCGTAGTCCGAAACCAGGAGTACCTGAGACACGAGTAGCCAGATCAATCCAAACGGAAGGATCCGGAGAAGGTTACGTCGGGCTTTGGGGGAGAGTCGTGACCACATGATTGTGTTGTATGCCCTTGGCCGCCTGCCTCGGTGCTGCGCCAAAGTACCTGGGCCGGTGCGGCTGGAAAAGACGGAGCCTCCAGTCACCTTGGATTCCGGGGGGAATAGGAGAGGGCGGACTGGACCCGCGCCGGCTATGCTGACACCGCCATGCCATTTTCTACCACGCGTCTGCTCCCGACGGGAAAGGTTCTAGGATCATTCCCTGGAGCTTCTGGGCGGCTACCTGCATCCTGGGCCGCAGCAGAGCCGAAGACGACTGAGCATCGCGCAGCGAGCGCAGGTCAAACGCAATCCGTAAAGTGGGCAAGCAGCCTTGGGAACGCCCAGTTCAGAAGTCCGGAGCGCCTCTTCATCGTAACGCCCGGTCCAAGCACGGGCCCCAGTTCCGCTTCCGCGGGCGGGCCAGGTGGCCTATCGGAGGGACTCCTCCTGGCCCTCCGGGATCTCGCCGGGCGGGGACGATTGGTTTTCCCTGGTCATCCGGATGCCCGGCTCCGATCTTGAACCGAATGGTTCTTTACTGGGAAAACGGGTCCGCATCTTTATTCGGAGTCGACCGCCGTCCTTAAAGAGAGATAGACAAAGGTGATCCAAAACCCATGAGAAGCTGGCGTTACTCCCCAGTTGCAGCGGCTCTCATTCTGACGGCAGGGCTCCTCGCGCCTACTGTTGCATCGTCTCAGATCCCAAAGGGATGGGTGCGGGCGGGAGCCGATTCCGTGGAGCTTGTTTTGATGGGTAGCTGCTGGGAAAAGGAGGACGTCACGATCTGTGCGGACACGTGGTACATGTTCCGTGAGCCTGACAGCTTGGACCTTCAGATCGTGGAAGTGGGCTCCGGAGAGTCTTTACGGGTCACCTTTTCCCGTCCGCCTGATGACGTCTCCGTCATGCCCTTCAACGGACGTACTTTCGAAGAAAACGCGGACATCGATCCATCTCGGTTCCCGGCGCCCACCTTACCCGGGACGCACTACTACGCGGTTTCCGCCGCATGGGAACCGGGGACCGGGATGTGGATGTTCAAGGTCCAGGTAGGTAGCGGCAAGGAAACTGCCCGGCTGGAAAGGAAAGAACTGAACCAATCGAAGTTTGACGGCCGGCAGTGGCGTCACAGCCTACTGATGGAAGTAATCACACAGTCAGGCTCATTCCTAAAAAGCTCCAAGGGGAGGGCAGGTAGAACGCCTTGATGGACCGGTAGTCCGCTGTAACGCCCGGTTCCCGCTGCGGCCTTGGAGTGCGCCTATACGCATCAGTTTCTAGCTTCAACCCGACCCAACGGCCGGGCCCTCCGGGACCTCGCCGGGCGGTGAGAGCAGGAAAGAGGCGATAAGATAGACGGGCGGCTCCGGCCGGGAACCGAATGGTTCGTTGGTGGGTTCGTTTTCTGAAAGCTGGCTCGCGAACGGATTCCTGCATTTCAGACAGACTTTGACCGAGTTGGCCTGGAAACGCAGATTGTGTTTTGAATCTGCGAAGGCCGTGATGGAGGGCCCGGAAGGGAGTAACGGTCGCACGGACTCCTTCAGGGAGCTCTTCGCGAATCGACGGCTGCGTCAATGAAACACTCAGATAGAATCTAGAATACCCGTGGATTCAGGTGGGGTGGGGCTTCGGCCACTTAGCACTCTTCGTGCCCTACGTCTCCTCCACTGAGTCCATCACGCATCGGAGGTTTTCCATGACAGGAAGAGAAAGTCGAGTGCTTCCAATAACCTTGCTCGCGACCATTGTCCTGTTTCTCTCTACGGCATGCGAAACGCACGTTGTCGACCCATCTTCCGACCTGGAAACTCCGGGCCCGCTGTTCGCCAAGGGCGGCAAGAAGAAGAAAAAGGATCCACCGCCACCACCACCGCCGCCACCACCGGAGCCCGACTACGCGTGGTACGTGGAGGTGCTCAACTACGACTATGATCCTCTTTATCGCTTTGGGATCGACGGGGACGAGGTCCTGCTCCGCACTGACCCCACGGTGACGTCTTGGGGTGAGGATTATTGGGGATACTGGGACGAACCCTACATGATGGAAGACAACAAGGTCAGGTACACGATCGGACTGACCCATACGACGTACACATTCGATCCTCTTCCCGGTGGCGGCTTTGACGTCAGCAGGAGGCTCATCCGCCAACCCTACCCCGTCGGGAGGCCGGACACCACGTTCACGCACGTGGGCATATTCGAACCGGAAGGTTGATGGCGAAACCCGGGGGCCAGGACGAGCGAATCATGCACCGCTCAAGGCGGTGGGCGGGATACGGTCGGGATACGCTTATCCCGTGACACGGCGGTCCTGCAAGCAGAAGATGCTTGCAGGACCTTGCCTTTTCTCTACCTGCGAGATTGTCCAGCTTACCCCAAGCGATCTGAATAGGGCGGTCTACGCTGGAGAATCCCTGTGAAGAATTGACAGTTTCTGCCTGGCCATCGACACTCCGGACGATCTCCATTTCGGGCTCGGCAGGACGTTTCAGACCTTTCACGGAATCGCGGGCATCAGGGATGGCCCCGTCGCCCCGGAGTGGTTAGAGGAACGCTGAGTTGTGGCTTCAAATGTTGGGCAGCCCTGTTCTGCGGGCCTCGCCGGGCGGCAGCAGCAGGATAGGGGCAGTCAAGCGGGCGCCCGGCTCCGGCCGGGGACCGAATGGTTAGTTACCCAATGAACCGACGGGGGGCGGAACTCAGGGGTCTCTCCGATCTTCTTCCACTTTGACACTCCACCAGCGTCCCGCGCAGATTGAAATCATGGGCAGGAATCAGGTTGCCTGAGAGCCTTCCACTCAACGCTGGAGCAGGGCGCATGAGAGACCTTCGGCATACTTTTCTCGCCGGTGCAGCGGCCTTTCTCCTGGGCTGTGCCTCCTCGGGCGGTGGCGGGACTGACAGTTGCAGGTCTGCCCTGCACCGGCATCCGGTTTCATTGAACTCGGTCCTCGACTCGGTCCGCCTCCAACGGGAACTCGGGGCACAATGGAGCGGCGGCTCGGGCCTTACGCTGGCGAGCGTCTCGTTTGACTCGGCGGCTGACTCTGTTTCGGTTCAGGTGTATTCCGAGTGGGCATCTCAGAGTTTTCGGGAGAGCGTTGTCTCGAAGATCCGAGGAGCCATCACCGATGACCTATCCGATACTCCGAGTTTTGGCTTGGTGGTCGCAGAGGGTCCTGATCCAGCTGTCCGTCGTGTCGAAGGTTTTCGACGGTGTGCCCCGGTGGTCCTGGAAGAGCGTGACACCGAACGGCGTATCGAATCAGAAGTAGAACGTCTTGGGGTCAGTCAGCGCCAAATCGTGCGGCTACAGCTGTCTATTCTTGCTGACGGCACTGTCGCCACCGTCCGTGTTGTTGGGAGTTCCGGGAACACGAACGTCGACCTAGCGGCCAGTCGCGTCTTCCAGACAGCCCGCTTCACACCCGCACGAATTGAAGGGATTTCCATTCCTGTCTGGATCACGCTTCCCGTGACCTTTTCGCCGCGGAGTAGGACCCCCTGAAGAGCGTTTCCCCCTCGGGCCCTCAGGCCTCGCCTTCGCTCTGAACTCGTGTGGCAGTATCCTGGTCGCCACGGGCCCGGCCCTTCGGGAGCTCGCCGGAAGGTCCGCACTGGTTAGAGGGGGGCACGCCATGGCCCGGTTCCGATCTTGAACCGAAGGGTTCGTTACGTGAGACACCGATTGGCAGGATGACCCAGAGTTGGGCGGAACCCGCGGACTGCAGGTGAGGTAACAAATTGCGGCTGGGCGCTTTTGGGGGAACCACGGACAGGAGGCGGGACAAGTGTTGAACCGAAGGGGCAGCTATGGGGCAGCGATCTTCCTGGCGGCGAGCCACCTGGCGGGCTGTGCGGATCACTCGTTCGACGAGGCCACGCTGGTGCTACTCGGCGCGAACGTAGTCACCATGCAGGATGAGGCTGTCTTGCCGGACCACATGGTGGTGATGGCCGGGGACCGGATCATCGCGGTGGCACCCTCGGAGCCTGACCGTTTGCCGCCCGGTGCGGAGCGGGTTGCCATGGACGGACGCTATGTGATCCCTGGACTGGTAGACGCGCACGTACATGTGCTGTCGGACGCGGAAGACGCGATCGACCGGGCGTTCCCCCTACTGGTGGCAAACGGGGTGACCAGCGTACGGGACATGGGGAGCGAAATGGCCGGGGTAACCGAGGTTCGGAACCGCATGGCTACGGGCGAAGGTACGGTGGCCCCGCACGTGACGGCTGGCGGCCCGCTCCTCGATGGTACGCTAAAGCCCTGGTATGGTAATCTTCCGCTGATTCTGGAAGACCCGGCCGACGTGCCGGCGGCTCTGGCGGATCTCGAATCGCGTGGCGTCGATTTTTTCAAGGTCTACGACGACCTTTCTCCCGAGGTGTTTCGGGCCATCGCCAGAGAGGCACGCGGGTTGGGCCTGGAGTTTGCCGGGCATGTGCCGGCGCGGGTGGCGCTGCTGGAAGCGGTCGACGCCGGTCAAAGGACGGTGGAGCACTTCGGGTTCTCCACGGTGAGAGACTGCGTCGAAAACCCGTCCGAGTGGTTCCAGCGATCCATCACGGCCAAGTTCGAAACCGGCTACGATGCCTACTATCGGGTCGTGGAATCGCATTGGGACCAGTTGGATTGGGAGGCCTGCGCACCGGTGCTCGCAGCCCTCGGGCGGGCCGGCGTCGCCTTCGTCCCGACCCTGGACATGGAACTTAACGATCCGAGTCGCTTCGACACCGCCGCCATTACCTACATGCTTCCCGCCAGCCGCGGATGGTGTACCACTATGATTGGCAACATCGACTCGGCAGACGAGGCGCTGAGGGAGCGAGCCTATGCCTCGTATTTGGACGCTTTCCGGAGATTGCGCGAGTCGGGTGCTACGGTGGTCGCGGGAAGCGACACGCCAAACAACTGCGTGGTGGCGGGCTTCAGCCTGCACTGGGAGCTCAGGCTGCTGGTCGAAGCCGGGCTGACGCCCTACTCGGCGCTTCGGGCGGCCACGACCGATGCGGTCGCCGCAACCAGCCGGGAGCGTCTGGCAGGTGCCATCGCCCCAGGGTTCGAGGCGGACCTCGTAGTCCTCGCCGGGAATCCCCTGGCTGACATCGAACAGACGCGGCGGATCGAGGGCGTCGTACTGGATGGCCGATGGCTGGACCGAGGACGGTTGGACGACTTGTTGCAGCGTGCACAGGCCGCCGCCGAATCAGGCTCTTAGGCGTCCCAGTGACGCCAGTCTTCCTTTTGGAGCATGCCTGAGCCTCTCGCCCTGCAGCTCACGATGTAGGTCGCCATCCTGCTGCGCAGCCGAAATTTTTGGTCGTTATCGACTTCTGGCGATCGGGTAGGAGCCCGTGGTGGATTTGAACGGCGTTTCTTCGCAATACCCGGTTCCCGCCAGGGCCTCTGAATGCGCTCCCGCGCAGGGCGGGTAGACTGAAGGTGGACCCCGGCCCGGCCCTTCGGGACCTCGCCAGCCGGGGGCTGTTGGGTTCTCCTGGTCATCCAGCTGCCCGGCCCCGGCCGGGGACCGAATGGTTCGTCACCCTCTCATTCCCCTTGGCATGAAACGATATCTTCGGGGGGCCAGAACCTTCTGCTCTGACCTTCCTTGCCCTGTTCACATCTCCGCCAACATCTTGCCCCTGGTGGCTGAACGGGCTTGTAGGTCAGCCAAATCTCACCGGAGCTAAACGACATGGAGCACGAGGAACGCCTGAAGGCTGCACTCGCTGACCGCTACCAAATTGAACGGGAGATCGGCTCGGGCGGCATGGCCACGGTCTACAAGGCCCAGGACCTGAAGCACGAGCGAGACGTGGCCGTGAAGGTGTTCCGGCCCGACCTGGCCGCAGCCCTGGGTTCGGGGCGGTTTCTTCGTGAGATCAAGATCACGGCCGGCCTGAGCCACCCCCACATCCTTCCCCTCCTGGACTCTGGTGAGGCCGACTCCTTCCTCTTCTACGTGATGCCCCTGGTGGACGGCGAGTCCCTCCGGGACAGGCTGGAAAGGGAAGGGGAGCTGGGAACAGAGGAAGCGGTCAGGATCACGGTGCAGATCGCCGGCGCCCTGTCGTATGCCCACTCCAAGGGCATCGTGCACCGGGACATCAAACCCGAGAACATCCTCCTGCAGGCCGATCAGGTGGTGGTGGCCGATTTCGGCATCGCCCTGGCAGTGGATTCGGCCGGAGGCGACCGTCTTACGGAGACGGGTCTTTCCGTTGGCACGCCGGCCTACATGAGCCCGGAGCAGGTGGCGGGGGAACGGGAGCTGGACGCCCGAAGCGACATCTACGCCCTGGGGTGCGTCCTCTACGAGTTGCTGGCCGGCGATCCGCCCTTCACGGCCCGCCATCCCCGGGCCGTGCTGGCGAAACACCTGACGGACCCTGCACCACCGGTGACCACCGTGAGGCCGGGCGTGACATCAGGGGTGGCTGCCGCCGTCGCCGGCGCCCTGGAGAAGGCTCCGGCGGATCGGCCCCCGACGGCGAGTGCTTTCCAGGAGGCCCTCTTCGCCGAGCCCGACGAGGAAGAGGAGGAGAAGAAGTCCATTGTCGTCCTCCCTTTTGAGAACCTGAGCGCCGACCCGGAGCAGGAGTACTTCTGCGACGGCATCACCGAAGAGATCATCAACGCCCTGAGCCACGTGGAGGACCTGACGGTCATCGCCCGGACGTCGGCCTTCGCCTTCAAGGGCCGCCACGAAGACGTCCGGGAGATCGGGCGGGCCCTGGACGTCAAGCACCTACTGGGAGGGAGTGTGAGGAAGGCCGGGAACCGCCTCCGGATCACGGCCCAGCTCATCGAGACCGGCGACGGGAGCCACCTGTGGTCGGACCGGTACGACCGGGATCTAGACGACGTCTTCGCTCTGCAGGACGAGATCTCCCTGGCGATTGTCGATACCCTAAAGGCCAGGCTCCTGACCGCCGAGCGGGAGGCCCTCACCAAACGGCACACCGACAACCCGGAACTCCACAACCTCTACCTCTTGGCCCGGCATCACTGGGGTAAGTTCACCCCGGAGGGCTTCGATCTGGGAGAGCAGTACCTGGAACAGGCTATCGAGAAGGACCCGGAGTTTCCCCTGGCGTACGCGGGCATTGCCGAGATCAACCATTTCCGGCCGTTCTTCGCAGGCGTCCGGCCCAAGGAGACTTTCCCCAAGGCGAAGGAGTACGTCCGGAAGGCTCTGGCCATCGATCCGAATCTGGCCGACGCCCACGCCGTCCTGGGCCGGCTCCACATGTTCTACGACTGGGATTGGGAGGCGGCCGAACGGGAGTACCTGCTGGCACTGGAGCTGAACCCCAACTCGGCCAGCGCCCACTGGTACTATTCGTCGCTCCTGAATCTGAGCGGGAGGCACGACCAGGCCGTTGAGGAGGCTGCAAAGGCCCGGGAGTTGGATCCGTTGTCGATTCTGGTGAACGCCATCAAAGGCGAACGGACCTTCCACGCCGGGCGGTACGAAGAGGCCTTGTCCGATTTGAAGCGGACCCTGGCCATGGACCCGGGTCATTTCTATTCCCATCTCCTCCTGGGGTGGGTGTACTGGGAGATGGATCGCCAGGAGGAGGCCATAGAGGAGTACGAGACAGCTATGGCTCTCTCGGGACGGTCCCCCATGGTTCTCGCCAGCCTATCCAACGCCTACTGGAAGACGGGCCGGGAAGAGGAAGCCGATGAGCTGCTGGAGGAGTTGTTGGAGCGGACCAAGCGCGAGTTCGTTCTTCCCCAGTACCTCTTTTCGGTCTACAACGGCCGGGCCGATCTGGACCGGGCCTTCGAATGGTTCGAGCGGGCCGTGGAGGAGAACGACATCATGCTCCCCTTCACCATGACCTGGCCCGGGGAGGTATGGAGCCTGCCCCACGATCCGCGGTTTGAAGAAGCGTTGGATCGGCTGAGGAAGCCAAACAAGTGAAGGCAAAAGAGCCAGGACCGAGTCTCCCTCCATACTCAAACGCCTGAAAAAGAAGAACGGATCAATTGGGCGGTTGTGGACCTGGGTGAGGGAATGACGGCGTAGCACCCGGCCCCGATCTTGAACCGAATGGTTCGTTACCGAAAGAATCGAAAAGAGAGCCTGCTCAAAGGTATTCCGACCGCGATGATTCTTGACACTCAACCGGATTCTGGTGCTATTTCCCTCGTTCCCACCAAAACCGACCTCATAACACGGCGTTCCTCCCGAGGGAGATGGTGAAGTGTTTAGTAGAGTACGGCGAGGCAACCTGGTCCTTTCGGAGAGAGCTGTACTGAGCCCGCATTCGGTCGGGGTCGGTATGCTTTTCCTTTGTCTGAGCATTCCGAACCCGATGTTGGCAGCGCAGGAGGGTTCCCAGCCGGATGTCCCTCCGGTCTTCTTGACGCTTCAGGGCACCTGGGAAGGTTCGGGGACGCTTCTTGGCCGCCCGGCGCGTTTCCAGATGCACTGGGAGATCGTAGGTAATGGTTTTGTGCGCCTCGGCTACAGTAACTCCTGGGTGGCAGAGGGAGGGGACGACATCCCAGTCCTCTCCTCACAGGCTACCTATCTTCTTGAAGGTTCCTCCGGTCTCGGAGTGTGGATAGATGATCGACCTCAACGACTCATTCTGGACGTCGCTGTGACGGACTCCAGCGTGATTACCATATGGACGGCTGAGGCAGAGGTGGGCCGGACTGAATATGTGGTCCAATCGAACAAAGAGGTCTTGGTTCGCGACTTTGTCTCCGCAGATGACTCGGAACGTCTCTTTGCCGAAGCCGTCTACCGCAGGAGGACGTCTAGTACGAACGCGGATGGCGCATCCACGGCGGCGCCTTCCGAAGGGCGTCTCCTGCCACCGGGACGAGATTGAGGGGCTTCACCAACTCCTCCCCCCTGGCCTTGAGGAGTGCGGAGGTGCGGAGCGACCCAAGGGGTTCCTCCGGAGCTTCCGGTTCCGCGGCAGGATCCACAAAGTCATTTGCGATCGGTTTGTCAGGTAACGCCCGTTTCCCGCTGCGACCTTTGAGTGCGCCTACGGGCAGATGTCTCTAAGTCGGACCCGGAACCCGGCCGGGAACTGAATGGTTCGTTTCGAGAAAATCCGTTGATCAGTCAGGTTAAAGGTCCAGCCCTCAGCTGGGGAGGAATCGCTTGAAGGTACGCCTCGCAGTCCTCGACATGGTTGGAACGACGATCCGATCAGGGGATGAAATACCGGCGTCCTTTCGCGAAGCGTTCTCCAGCATCGGTGTCGAATTGTCTGATGAAGCCATCGCCACGATGCGAGGTCGATCCAAACAGGAGGCGATAACCCAACTCCTCTTGGAACACGGTGTGAATGCGGAAAGCCTCCCGGAGGTTTCTGGGACCGTTTATGCCCGATTCAAGAGAGAGCTCCGCGAAGCGCTCCGATCCACTGCGAAGCCGATTCCTGGTTCGAAAGAAGTCTTCGGGTTCCTCAAGAGGGTAGGAACCGAAGTCGTCCTCACGACAGGACTGGATCACCAAACAACTCAGGCCCTCATCCAAGGCTTGGGCTGGGAAGACGTCGAACTCACGGGGGTCATATCCGGCGACGATGTCTTGAAGGGAAGGCCGGCTCCTGACCTGATTCACGCCGCGATGGAGTTGGCGAAGGTAGAGGATCCAGGTGCCGTGTTGGTTGTTGGAGATACAACGGCTGACTTGGAAGCGGCGGCGCAGGCGGGAGTGGGATGGAGTGTCGGCGTTTTGACCGGTGCACACTCGAGAGTGCGCCTTGAACCATATCCTCATTCGGTGATACTGGCGTCGGTGGCGGACTTGCCGCGCTGGCTGTCCAAGGCGGCGGGAATTCGAGAGCATTCGCCAAAGAGTCATGAGGGTGGGCCTTAAGCCCTTTGTTCGATGCGAGGATCCTGAGTTCATCGAGCTAGATCTGACATGCTGCTGAAGCTGGAAACCTTGAAGGGAATCAAGAACGGCACCATCAGCCTGGCATTTCGGCGGTGGAAACGGCCTACGGTGAAAGCCGGTGGGTCACTTCTCACGCCGATCGGCCAGCTGGCGATTGAGGCGGTCGAGGTAATCAGCATTGAGGAGATCACTCAGTCCGACGCAAAAGCCGCCGGCTTCCCAACCCTTGAATCACTTCTCTCCGAAATGGCGAAGCACCCCGAGGGCGAGTGGACCTGCCGCGTCTCATCCGAAATCCGCAAGCGATCCGGCGAGAGCGCTGCTGATTTGGCAGCAGTGCTGGGGATGGAAAGGGACATTCTGAAAGCCAAGGTTTGGAAGCTAAAAGGCCTGGACCTGACTGAGAGCCTCGCGGTGGGGTACCGACTGTCACCTCGGGGCGAAGCGGTCCTCAGTCGGATCGAGGATTCCCGTCACGGGCCGGAATAGGCGTTGGGGGGTGGCTCGGGAAGATAGGATGTAGAGACCCGCAGAGGCTGAGTGGGAACTCCGCTCGGGGCAGAAGGAGACGAATACCCCGGAAGCGGCTTACAGCGTGGACCTCAGCCCTCCAGGCGCTCCACCGCAGAGCGGGCTTCCAGGACCGGTGGAAGCTCCGCGTCGGCTCCGCTCCACAGCTCCAGGAATTCTCTGTACCGGCCCAGGGCTTCGTCGGGCCGGCCCTCTGCCTGGAGCAGCCGGGCAAGCCGGTAGACCGCGGCGGGGCCGAATGTGCGCCAGGACTCCTCCTCGAAGAGTCGCATGGCTAGTTCCCGATCCCCGGCGCGCTCGGCCAGGTGAGCCAGCAGCAGGGGATCGGCGCCCGTGCCGTCGTCGCGGTCCTGAATCATGGTCGCCACGAGGGCGGCCGCCTCGGCGCCCGAGGCGTTCCATTCCGGCGGTAGCTCTGCGGGAAGCCCCTCTACGCCCAGATGGCCTTCATCCGGCCGCAATTCGAAGAGGCCGAGCCAGGTCACCGGATCGGCGAAATCACCGACCGGACCCTCCGGGCTCGCGCCCGACAGCTGCGACCATCGACCCGCTCGCATGAGGAGGGCCTGCTTTAGATCGCGGGGGGCGCCCTCCTGTTGTTCGATCCGATCGGCGAGAACCTGCGGACGATCAGACATCATCAGGACCCTGAGGGTACCCGCCTCGAACCCATCGAGGGCCACGTCCAAGCCGCCAGCCCACTCCGCTTCGGGAAACAGCATCGCCAACGCAGTCCGCCAGGGGGCCGCCCGGGTCGCATCGGCTCCCAAAGCGTCGAGCCTGTCCAGGAGCTGGCGAACCCGGGCGCTGTCGCCTCGCATCAGCGCGCCCTCGACCGAGTGGATGTAGTACGGCGCGAACCGAGGACCCAGCTCCACCGCACGATCGAAGCCGTCCAGAACCTCGTCCTGGGTGCCGCCACGGAGGTCGTTGAGGTGGAGGAGGAAGTCCGAGAGCTGGAACCAACCTTCGGCCTCGTCGGGATAGCGTTCGACGAAGGTGCGAAGCATACTCACACCGGTCGGATCGCGACCGGCGAAGTGGATGATCCCCGCCTCCGCGAGCACGGCATCCCGGGGGGCGAGCCGGTCCAGAACATCTCGAATCCGGAGGCGGGCGGCCGCCAAGGTGTCGGGGTCGACGCCCTCGGTCCGTCCTAGTGTCTGGGCCCGTCGCAGAATCGCCAGGGCAAAGGTGCTGTCGGCGAGCACCGCTTCGTCCAGGAGCGGGAGTGCCGACGTGAAGTCGCCCAGCCGGTAGAAGGACTCGGCCTCGAGATACCGCTCGAGGGCGAAGATCGACGGGGTGGTGAGGCTGGCCAGTCGGATTCCGGTTTCGCTCAGACCCTCCTGGGCGCCGATGACCTCGCGGACTACGTCCACCGACAACTGGTCGACCAAGGACAGGGTTTGGTCTGCCGGACCCTCGACCTGAACATCGCCGATGGCTCGATCGTCACCGAGTTGGTAGAGCTGTCCGGTCAGTCGGAGCACCCCACCGACGTCGATGATCGCTCCGACCAGGGCATGGCTGGCGCCGGTGGCTCCGGCCGCCCGGAGTGAGGTGTCGAGGTCGGGGCGCCGACCGGGCTCCACGATCTCGTCCCAGCGCGCGAGCACCGTGCGGCTGTCGATGGCGTTCAGACCGCCGAGGCCGTCCAGGTTGGTGGAGAGGAGCTCCACCATTCCCTCCTCGTATACCTCCAGATCTCCCCCGCTCGTGGTGAAGGGGAGGATGGCCAAACGGGTCTCGGAGTCCCCGCCGGCTTCCGGGACCTGTCCACGGTCCCATCCCTGGGTGATCAGCACGTAAGTCCCTGCCGCACCAAACAGGAGCGATAGCCCCATGACGCCTCCCAGCAGGGTGCGACCCCATGTGAGGTGAGGCAGGCGACCTCGAATCAGATCGCTCCAGGCGTCGCGAGGCGCCACTTCCCAGTCGGTCGGGACCTCGCCCGCTTCCTCCTTCCGGGTCGTGGCGGGGTCAGCCTGGACCCACGCGGTGCCCACGACGAAGAAGAGGCCGATCAGCAGCAGCACCATGGCCCCCGGTCCGACCCACACGGGGAGCGCGATCAGGCCGGAGAGGACCTCGACGACCTGGAGCACCACCCAAGACGCTCCGAGGTATCCGATGGCGACACGGGCCACGGGCCCGCGGCGGGACGAGGTCGGGGAGGGGTGGTGCACTTGCGGCTCCTGGTGCGGATGAAGCATTAACCTCGGAGCTTTGGCAGCACCAAGGCAACTCGGATAGGGAATGTAACCGGGTTTCCCCCAGTTTCGGTGGATCACCGAAGCGGGCGTAGCGCAGGCGGCGCCTGATCTCGGGGAGTCACGGCGGGTCGGGCGCTAAGCGGTCCGG
>JABDNZ010000516.1 GCA_013043565.1 Gemmatimonadota bacterium
CTTCCGAAGGGGCCGCCCCCCGGTCTCGCCGACAGTCCGAGAATGAGGTCCCTTCCCAGCTCACTCGCCGACAGTTCCTTGGTACCGGCGCAGCGGCGGGTGGAGTCTTGGCCCTGGGCGGGGTTCACGGTTGCACTGGGCCCGAAGGCGATACCGGCGCCTTGCCCGGCGGGCCTCGTGCCGGCGACCCCTGGCCGTTGGCCTCCTTCGAGCTCGAAGAGGTCTCAATCACGGATCTCCGCTCGGGAATGGTGAGCGGCCGATGGAGCGCTCGGGAGATCACCCAGGCCTATCTGGATCGCATTGCCGAGATCGACGCTCAGGGTCCAACTCTTCGGAGCGTTCTGGAGATCAATCCCGACGCCCTGGAGATCGCCGAAGCCCTGGACGAGGAGAGGGCCGCCGGGCAGGAGAGTGGACCTCTCCATGGGGTTCCGATCCTCCTGAAGGACAACATCGCAACTCATGACCGGATGACCACCACGGCGGGTTCCCTTGCTCTGGAGGGGTCCGTCCCGCTGGAGGACTCGGGTGTGGCCCGAAAGCTCAGGGAGGCCGGGGCGGTCCTTCTCGGGAAAGCGAACCTCAGCGAGTGGGCGAACTTTCGATCCTCCCGATCTTCCTCTGGCTGGAGTGGCCGCGGTGGGCAATGCAAGAATCCCTATGTGCTTGACCGGAATCCGTGCGGATCGAGCTCCGGGTCCGGTGCGGCAGCCTCGGCCAGCCTCTGCGGGGCCGCCATCGGGACAGAGACAAACGGATCCATCGTTTGTCCGTCGAATGCCAATGGGGTGGTGGGCATTAAGCCGACTGTGGGTTTGGTCAGTCGGAGCCGCATCATTCCCATTTCTCACACCCAGGACACCGCCGGGCCCATGGCGAGAACCGTGCGGGATGCCGTTCTGGTGTTGGGGGCCCTAACCGGACTGGACCCGGAGGACCCCGCTACTGAGGATGGGGCGGCCCGGGCCGAGGCAGATTATACGCCCTATCTGGATCCCAGCGGCCTTCAGGGAGCCCGAATCGGCGTGGCTACCCAGTATGCCGAGGGACATGAGCGGGTCGAGGACCTATTCCAAACAGCCCTCGATGTCATGAGAACGGCCGGCGCCACGGTCGTAGAGATTCCGGAAGTGGAAGCGTGGAGGAGGATGGGTGGGCCCTCCGGACGGCTCATGCGCTATGAGTTCAAGGCGGATTTGAATGCCTATCTGGAAGGCCTCGGACCGGAGGCTCCGGTGAAGAGCCTCGAGGAGGTGATCGCGTTCAATGAAGCCAACGCCGATCGGGAGCTTCCCTTCTTCCAGCAGGAGATTCTCCACCAGTGCCAAGAGCTGGGGCCACTTTCGGAAGCCGGGTACCAGGAAGCCCTGGCCGAGGCCATGCGGCTCTCACGGGACGAAGGGATCGACGCCGTGATGGCGGAACACCAGCTGGATGCCATCGTGGCTCCCACCGGAAGCCCGGCCTGGACGACGGATCTCATCAACGGAGACCGATACCATATGGGCAGTTCCAGCCCAGCCGCCATCTCGGGGTACCCCAACATCTCGGTACCCATGGGGTTCTTCAGCGAGCTGCCGGTCAACATCAGTATCTGGGGCCGGGCTTGGACCGAGCCCGACCTGATCAGGATCGCCTATGCCTTCGAACAGCTGACGAACCATCGCCGCTCGCCGAAGTTCATTCCGACGTTGGACCTATAGGAGTAGGGGCGGCCCTGTTGATGGGCCGTCCAAGGTCTTACCTCAGTCGAACCGAATCGCCACTACAGGATCGACCTTCGAGGCCTTTCGGGCCGGGAAGTAGCTGGCCGCCAGGGCCACCGCAGTCAGCGCCAGAGCCACCGAGACGAAGGTCAGGGGATCCAAGGGGCTGACGCCGTAAAGGAGCGCTTCCATCAGGCGGGTGAGCCCCAGGGCCGCGCCTAAACCAACGACTACCCCTATCAAGGCCAGGGCCAGGCCCTTCCTGAGGACCATCCCTCTCACATCGGACCCTTCGGCCCCCAACGCCATCCTCACCCCCAACTCCCGGGTTCTTTGGTTCACGACATAAGAGATGACCCCGTAGATCCCGATGGCTCCCAAGAGGAGGGCCACCGTCGCGGCGATGACGAGCATGAGAAGGGTGAAGGAGGTCCGGCTCATGGACCGATCCATGAACTCCCGAAGGGTTCGTACGTCCGCCAGGGGCAGATTCGGGTTCACGGACCAGATGGCGTCTCGAACCTCGGGTAGGAACCCGGCCGTACCGACCCGATCGCTTCGGATGGCGTACCGCATGGTCCTCCGGTATTGGAGTTCAGACTGCTCTCCGGGAAGGCCGGTCCACACGTTCGGCGTAAGCATGGGCCAGTACACGACTGCGGTGGGGTCCTGATCCAATCCGTCGTCCCGAACGTTCCCCACCACGCCGACGATCTCTCTCCAGTTGGCGCCGTCGGGGGACATGGTCGCGATCCTTCTTCCCAGGGCCTGAGAGGGTTGATCCCAGTATTCCCGGGTGAAGTTCTCGGTGACCATGACAACCCGGTTGAGGTCGTAGGAGTCCCGCCAATCCAGGACCCGGCCGGCCACCATGGGGATCTGCATCGTCTCCAGGTAGTTTTCTCCGACCCATTTGAACCGTCGAATTGGCGGAACCTGGTCGTCCGGAATGGGGAAGTCCTCCATCCAAACAGCATCGTTGGAATCCCAGCCGTCCATTGTGATGGAGCTGGACAGGCCAACAGACGAAACACCCGGGAGGGCCGCCAGACGATCGGCGATGGCCTGGTGGGTTCTTGTCATTTCCGTTGGGTCTTCGACCTCGGTGGAAGGGATGTAGAGGCGGACGGTGAGGACCTCGTCCGGATTCCTGAACCCGGGGTCGACCTGCCGGAGGGCGATGAAGCTCCGAATCATGAGCCCCGAGCCCACCAGGAGCACGAGGGCCAGTGCCATCTGAGCTACCACGAGGGTGTTCCTGGCCCGGTGTTTTTCCTTGCCGGCGCTTCCTCCGCGCCCACCCTCCTTGAGGCCGTCCACAAGCCTCCCATTGGCGAATTTGAGGACAGGGAACATCCCGAAGAGGCCCGCAGCGAAAACGGAGATCACCAAGGTGAACATGAGGACCGGCAGACTGAGCCCGATCTCGTCCATTCGGGGCAGATTCGCGCCAAGCAGCGAACCCAACAGCTCCAAGCCTCCCAAGGCAAGCGCCAGACCCGCTATGCCTCCCAGGACGCCCAGAACAAGGCTCTCCTTCAAGAACTCTCGACCGATGGCTCCGGCGCTGGCGCCCATGGCGGTTCGTACTGCCATCTCCCTCTCTCGTCCCTCGGCTCGGACCAAGAAGAGATTGGCAACGTTCGCGCAGGCGATCAGGAGGATGATTCCCACCGTTCCCAGGAGGACCCAGAGCACTTCCCCGATATTTCCCACCACGTCCTGCTTCAGGGGCCGGAGATAGGCACCAAATTGGGCGCTCTCGAGCATGTCAACGGGCATACCGCCGGTGAACTTCTCGAAGGCCAGGGGAACCATACGGTCCACGTCGGCATTGGCGGACTCGATGGTCACGCCGGGCTTCAGCCTGGCCAGAGCCTGGTATGAGAAATTCCCGACGTAGAGCGTAGCCCGGTCGAATTGGAACGGCAGGTACATGGCTGGATCGAACCGGAGGAATCGGGGCTCTGCCGGCATGACTCCGACAATCTCCCTCGTCTCTCCGTCCACTCGGAGAGTCCTTCCTACGACATCGAGATCTCCTGCGAACCGGGACTGCCAATAATCGTGGCTCAGAATGATGGTCAGGGGAGCGCCCGGTGAGTCATCCTCGGCGGAGAACCGCCGACCTATCGCCGGTTGGATTCGGAGGGCTTCGAAAGTGGTGTAGGTGACGAACATGGCTTCGACTTCTTCCGGCTCGTCCAACCCCACCACCGAAACGGATCCGTTGTCCCACATTCCAAGGGACTCGAAGCTCCGTCCTTCGTCCAGGTAGGTGTAGTGGAGTGCCGGGGACTGATTCACCTCGTCGTAGCCGATCCCCGGGGCCGTATGCCAGACGCCGACCAGCTCATCCGGCTGGTCGAACGGAAGGGGTCTGAGAAGGATTCCGTTGACGAGGGAAAAAATCGCCGCATTCGCACCGATGCCGATCGCCAAGGTCCCGACGGCGATGACGGTGAAGACCGGATTCCTGAAAAGCCTTCGGGTGATAATTCCCAGTTCCCTCGCGAATGCTGTCATGGTTTCCCTGACGGTCCGGGTTTCTTTTTTTGTCGGGGCCTTTCCCTTTGTTGTGTCTGACGACGGCAAGGGGGAGTGAGTTTCGTAGACCGGCGATTGCCGCCGTTCCGCGGCCTGGGGAGTCAACCCTCCGGTCTTCCCGAGCCAGTAGCCCCTCGGCTCGTTCCGGTCTCGCGCGTCCACCCATCGGCTCGGTCCGGATGGGTGGGCCCTCGGCTCGTCGGCCCGCCTTCACCGGTTCTGCTTGCCTCCGGCGGGAGCACGCTCAAACTTTCAAGGTCAGCGATGTACCGATGGCCGGCAGGAAAACCGTTATGGCGGAAAAAACAGAGTCCCGAGCCGGGAAAGAATGGAGAACACCCATGTGGGCGTGGGGGGTCGTGGCGCTGATCGCTCTCTCCGGCTACGGGGCCCTCCAGTGGTTCGGCGATGGGACGGGGGATGTGAATCTTCCCCCGGGGTTCACGATCACCACCGGAGGGGATTCGGGGAGCGGCTCTTCGGGCGGCCCCCCGGCCGTCGGATCCGGGTCCCTTGGAGACCTCATAGCCGCCACCGGTGCTGGAGACTCGGATCGGTTCCGAGCGTCGATCGCCATCCTGCCCCTGGTGAACCGGACCGGAGACTCCATCCTCGACACGCTTGGCAACGGCATGACGGAGGAGCTCTTCTCCCGGCTTTCACGGATCAGGGGCCTGAAGGTTATCGCTCCCCAGTCCGTCCAGGAGTTGGAGGGCTCTTCCCTCACGGTCGCCCAGGTGGCCGACACGCTGGATGTAGACCACCTCCTCCAGGGAACGGCTTTCCCCTATCAGGACGCGGCTCGGATCCAGGTACGGCTTCTCCGGGTCGAGGAAGAGCTGGAGCTCTGGAGCAACGACTACAGTCTGGATCGGACAAACCAGATGAGGGCCGTCGAGGAGATTTCCGACGAGGTAAGCGCTGCTCTCCTGGAAGAGGTTCCTAGCCTTTCCGTCCGGCGGGGGGCGGGGCCCAGCGAAAGTCCGGGGTACGTTGCCTACCTGGCAGGAAACAGGCTTCTGAACGCTCGGACCAGAGACGGGGTTCTGCGGGCGATCGAAGCTTTCGAATCCGCTATCCAATCGGACAGCACCCTCGCTCCCGCATATGCAAGCCTCTCGTCCGCCTATGCCTTGGCCATCACCTACCGCTACGACATCGATGTCGACGGGTACGCGGCGGCAGGTCTGGCACTGTGGGCGGCTGAAGAGGCTGTTCGCTTGGACCCAGAGCTGGCCGGGGCGTACGCCGCACGAGGGTACATCTCCAGCGTGGCCTTGGCTCCTGCCCAAATGGTGCTGGAGGATTTCTCGAGAGCCCTTGAGCTCCAACCGAACCTTCCCAACGTCAGGGCGTGGTACGCCAACCTCCTCGTTCGAGAAGGATATTACGACCAGGCCCTGGCCGAGGCTCAGGCCGCAGTCCAGTTGGATCCTCTTGCGCCCGCCCGCAGAACCGGGCTGGCCTTCGAGGCTCTTCGAGCCAGGGACTATGGGTTGGCGATCAGGGAGGCCAGGACGGCCGTTTCTCTCGGTCCTGATGTGATCCTGCCTCGGTCCATTCAGGCGCTGGCTCTCCTTCTCAGCGGTCGAGCTGAGGAGTGCCTCGATCTGGATCTCGGTCCCCATGCCGGTATCCGAGCCATTTGCCTTCATGACGTCGGGAGGATCGATCGCGCAGCCGTCATCGTCGATTCCCTGCGCACGACGATCCTGAGCGGTAGTCAGGTTCACCCCGATTTCACCGACGTAATTCCCGACGGGGATCTGGCCGCCTACTTCGCCTGGACCGGAGCCCCGGACCGGGCCATGCCTTGGATCCACCGGGCCTTTGCCCTTTCGCCGAGTGGAATCGATCCCCGGGTCCTGGAGTCGGGTGTCTTCGAGCGGCTGTTTGACGTTGGTCAGAGACGCAGGGAGGTCGCCGATATCCGGGACCGAGTCTGGACTCGGGTCCAGCGAGAGCTGGCGGAGGCTGAATTTGTGTTGGGCCGCAGCCGGTAAAATCTCTTGACGGCGGGGATTTTGCGGATAAAGTTGAAATTCCCACGTATGTTTACGGGGAGGGGAAGGACGAACGATTGCTGACAAAGCGGAGGTCTTCCCAGGAAGGCTCCGCCTTTTTTCTTGCGGCCGACTGGTCGCGATTTCCGGCGCGGGGGAGAGTCCGCGCGAGCGCCTGTCGGTAGGTACGGATCATCCGGACTCCGACGAGCACAACACCAGGGGAGCAGGTTGATGCGTACCAAGGGAACTGTAAAGTGGTTCAACGATCAAAAGGGTTTTGGATTCATCACGCCTGAGGGCGGGGAGAGGGACTGCTTTGTCCACCACTCCGCGATTCAGTCTGAGGGGTTCAGGACGCTGAACGAGGGGGACGAGGTCGAGTTCGAGATCGTCGACGGCGCCAAAGGCCCGGCGGCAGAGAACGTCATCAAGGTGGAGTAACCTCGGAGGCTAACGCCCTGTAGGAAAAGTGGCCGCTCCGGAAAACGGGGCGGCCGCTTTTTTGGCCTGAACCAGGCCGGCGAATTCCGGAACTCCTCCTACCCTCCGCTCCACTCCTTCATCCAAGCCTCCACCGCCCGTTGAAAGTAGGAAGGATTGAAGAGCGTCCATTCGCCCAAGTCCTCCCGGATTTCGTGCCGGGCCCCGGCCTCCTCAGCGGTCCACCCCTCCCGCCTGGCTGTCCGGGCCGTCTCCTCGATGCCGTTGATCACCTCCAGGTACCTGGACATGTCGGCATCCTTTGCCAGAGGCCCGTGGCCGGGCACGTACGTATCGCTTCCGTCCGACTGGATGGCCCTCACGGCCCGGGACAGCTGGCTCGGTGTGGCGTCCATGTAGTTTGGGAACATCCCGTTCCAAACCAGATCCCCGCACCAGGTAACCCCTTCATCAGGAAGGCTCACCGTCACGTCACTGGACGTATGACCTTGCCAAGGTGATAGGAGCACTGTCCGCCCACCCAGGTCAAGAGAACCTGGACGGTCTTCAGCCAGCAGAACCGCGTCCTCCCAGATCCCTCGTAGCAGAGGCTCGGTGTCAGCAGGCATTCCCTCCCTTTTCAGCCTCCGGGTCGTGCCGGTGACGTGGATGGAGGGGCCGGTGCCGTCAGGAAAGAACCCCTGGGCCCCATTGGAATGATCACCGTGGTAGTGGGTGACCAGAACGTGGGTGGGCCATCTTCCCGTGAGCTCTCGGGCTTTTTCCGCCATCCAGAGGGCACCCTCGGGAGTCTGGAAGGCCTCGATCACCAGGACCCCGTTGGTGCCCGCAAGGATTCCCCCGTTGGAGACCGTGGTGTAATCCCCGCCCAGGGGGGTGGAGACCAGGGCCCAAAGACCCTCACTCAGCGATTCCAGGCGCCCGAAGGGTTCTTGTGCGACGACCCGGCCCTGGGTTCGTTCGCTCCAAAGGGTCCTGGCTGCAGCCGGGAAAGGTGTTGCCATGAGGGCTGCATGGGCAGCGCATGCGGACGCTGTCTTGATGAACCCTCGCCGGGTCGGGTGGGAGTGCTCGGTCATTTCGGAACCAGCCGGAACTCCAGTTCGAGGCGAATGTTGTCGGCCACACTCAGCACTCTGGCGACCGAAGGAACGGCAATCTGAAAGGTATCGAAGGTGAAGGCCGTGGTGGCAAGGCCGGTGATGGTGTCGGGGGCGAACGTGGCCATGACGTCCCAGGTGAGGGTATTCGTGTGGCCGTGCAACGTGAGGTCCGCCTCCAGCTGGAATGTCCTCGATCCGGACTCTGGGAGAGGGCCCTCGAGTCCGACAACACGCCGGGGAACGAGGATCGCCTCCGGGTATTCTTCGACCTCCAGCGTTCTCCGTCTCACATAACCGTCCCGCCGCTGGTTGTCGGTTGCCAGCGAGGCGAGATCCACCCGGATTTCGGATCCTTCCGCTTGGATCCTCCCGTCCGGAGCCATGACAATGGTACCGGAGACCTCCGTCGTGGTCCCCACCGCGTCGTTCGGGAAATCGAAACCCGCCAGCTGCTCCCGCACTCGGTAACGTGCCTGGGCGGCTTGAGTGTCTATCACCCATGCGACGGGCACGGTATCGGCGGCGGGCGCAAGCGTTAAGGCCGTTCCGGCAGGCAATCCGACGTTCATGGCCAGACCGATTAGCACAACCTCAAACACAGATTCCCCCTTTGATGATTTTGAATGATCCTGGGATGCGGTAAAGCGCTGGATTTTGACCCCGTAAGGACCGGAGGGTTCCCGTGGATTCGGAGTCCTTTTCCGATACCGGGCTGGATCGTTTCGCCCCAGGAAAAAGAGTCAGCCAGGGGCTTATGTGGGCTGAAATACCTCTTTTTGGCTCGGTTTCCCTTGGTTATGCCGGGTCCGTCTTTTGCGACTGTTGGGAGGACGAATCGCACAGCACCGAAAGGAGGCCCACATTGTCCAAACTCTTTCCTACCCTGACGGCGGTCCTCCTACTGGTCGGATCTCAGCCGTCGATAGCCCTGGGGGCGCCCCAGGAGTATGTAGTGATGGGAACGCCGCTCGTAAACCTCCGAACCGGACCCAGCACCACGGCCATGGTCATTGGGAGAGCGGAGAAGGGTGACATCTTCAAGGTCGTGGGTCAGACCGAGGAGTGGTACGAGGTCCTCATGTTCTCCGGTGAGCCTCGCTATGTGACCAAGGCTGACTTCGTCTATCCCCTGGCTCAAGCCGATCTGCTCGAGAGCCACGGCATGAGCCTACCCGCGTCCACGGCCCGCTCCAGGTCGATCTTCTGGGATACGGAGAAGGGGCTGGACCGTGCCGCGAGGGAGGCCCTCGAACTGATCCCAGCCACTCTCAACAGGGCCCGATACAACGTCCTCAAGAAGGTCCTGGAAGACAAAATCCTCCTCGAGATGTTCCACATCCATGCCCTTCAGCCCGCTCTCTATCGGGGCCTCGTGGCTGAAGCCAGAAGGGAAGGTTGGGAGTAGGGCGCTCGGGAGAGGGCCCTGCTTCAGGCTGGGCCCTCTCCTTCGGCTCCCTTGGGTCTGAGGTAGGCGAACCAGTACACGCCGGCCACCAGGAGGGTGCCCCCCACGATGTTTCCGAGGGTGACCGGGATCAGGTTGTTCGTGAGACCCTCCAAGGACACGGAGGCGAGGGCTGGATCTCCCAGCCCCAGGGACTCGAGGAGGGGTGCGTCGGCCTTGAGGAGGATTCCCAAGGGGATGAAGTACATGTTGGCTATGCAGTGCTCGAAACCCATGGCCACGAACCCGGTGATGGGCCATACGATGGCCAGGATCTTGTCGGTCGTGCTTCTGGCAGAGTTACATAACCAGACCGCCAGGCAGACCAGCGCGTTGCAGAGGATCCCCCGGACGAAGGCCTCTCCCCACCCCAGATCGCACTTGGCCGCAGCGATTCCCAGGGCGTTCAGAGCGACGCCGTTTTCGGCAAGGGCCCACGTGCCGGACCAATAGACCAACAAGGCCGTTCCGACCGACCCGAAAAAATTCCCGATGTAGACCAGGATCCAGTTTCTGGCCACCTGACCCGTGGTGATCTCCCGACTGGCCCAGGCCATGGCCACCAGGTTGTTTCCGGTGAAGAGCTCGGCTCCAGCCACGACCACCAGGATCAGGCCGAGAGAGAAGGTCAGTCCTCCCAGGACCCGGGTCGGCCCAAAGCCCATGGACGTACTCGTCGTCGTCAGGGTCGCGAAAGCCGCTCCCAACCCGATGAAAGCCCCTGCCAGGACGGCCAAAATGAGAGTGTCGGCCACGGGTAGGCGGGCTTTCGCCACGCCCACCCGCAGCACCCTTTGGGCCATCTCGGCCGGGGCGTACGCGTCGATGAGGTGCTTCATGGGCTCTCTGCTCGCTCGATCTCAGGAGTACAAGTGAAGTGGCCCGGACCAGGAACGAAGTCCCGGCCCAGGCCGAACTTCACTCCGGCGCAGCACCCCGCGCCAGGAGAATCTTCCAGAGGAACAGCTCACCGCACCCGGACCGTGGTGGATGCCGTTCCTCCTTTCACCGACGAATAAATCACTTCCATGTCCCCGGTCCCCCGGACCAGGTACTCGATGGTCTTCGTGGTTCGGCCCGGGTGACCGCTTCGAATCATGATTCGATTCAGATCCTTCTGATCGACCATCTGGGTTTTTCCGGGGCGGTTTCTGTCCGGCACCCACCCGGCAGCCAAGATCTCCACGTTTCCATCGACCGTGAGGAGATCGGGCCGGACCACCCGATGGTTCATGGCCCTGGCGGTGATGCTCGGGATAAGGCGCGTATTGGCGATGTCCACCTGAACCTTGTACAGGCCGTTGCCCATACTCTCGACCCGGGTGTCCCCCATGGCCATGATGGGCATCTCATCGGCGTGGTAAAGGGTAAAGGCCATGTTTCGGTGGAAGGCCTCCATGCTCATGAAGCGGGGGTTGATGCGGCCGAAGAACTTACCCCAGCCGCCCATTTCCACCTCTCCGTACTCCGGATGTTGAAAGGTCTCCCAGTCGTTGAAGTTTTCTCCGAACTCCAGGAAGTCGTCGAAGAAAAACCGTGAGCGCTGGCCGAAAATCATGGAGCGGGGGTTATCCGACTGCTGGTCGGAGAGGAGCGGACTTTGGAAATACTTCCCGCCGTTCCACAACTCGTTGGAGTAGGAGACGGCCCCGTGGCCATCGCTGAACCAGTCGATGGACCCGCCGTGAACCGTGTAGAGTCCGCGCCAGAGGATGATGTAGTTGTACCAGGGGAGGATCCTCTCCGCGTTCTCTCCGATCTCGTCATAGACCTGGATGTCAGAGCGGGGGAAATCACCGTACCAAGCCGCACCCGGAGGCCTGAGAATCATCCCTCCACTGTTATGGTACGATTGGCTACCGGCGATGTTGGGGTGGGCCGCCAGAAAGTCTTCGGTGGCCCGAGATTCAGGCAGCCGGAATGGGTAATCCATGGACCCGCCCTGGATATAGTTGGGCTGCCAATCCGCGGCGTAGTTCCGGTTGGGGTCGTACCCGCCCGGAGGGTCTTCATTCACGCGCCCGTCCCCGTCGTTGTCCAGTCCTTCCGATCCCAACAGTACCCAGTCGCCCTTCTCCCAAGGTGCCACGGCTTCCAGGATGCGGGGGTCGTCGGGATGGAGCCGGTGGGTTCCCTCGCCGGGTACGTACTTCCGGATTTGCTCGATGACCCCGTCGCCATCCAGATCGTCGGGGCCGTCCTCGTCGAAGAGGCCGTCTCCGTCCGAATCCACCGGGACGTGTCCGGTCCGGGCGCCCGATCCGGTATTGTCCAGGAAGTAATCCCTGCCGTCGGGGTTCACGGTGGGGGCGATGTAAAACACCTTTTCGTCGACCAGGCGCCTGATCTCCGGGTTCCGGTCGTAGTGCTCCATGAGATACCAGATCGTGTAGAGGCAGATTTCCCCACCCTGGATCTCGTTCCCGTGGATATTGGCCTCGATGAACATCCCAGCCTTGCTCATCTCGGGGCCGGTGTCGGGGTTATTGATGGTCATGACCCAGAGGTCCCGGCCACCATAGCTCTTCCCCATGGAGGAGAGGGTCAGGAACTTGGGCCAGGTTTCGGCCATGAGTTCCATCATATCGGTCATCTCGTCATGGTCCACCCACCTGTCCCAGGCGAAGGTGAGGGTGTAGGCCGGATCGGAGCTCTGGCCCTGAGCCCACACATCAGCGGTGTTCAAAGGGAGGACCGTCGCGATGGCGGTGAGAGAGGTGGCCGCCAGGAGTCGGATGATTCTCATGATAGGCCTCCTCTACCTAAGGGTGATGGTTGTGGTGTCGTGACCTGCTTTGGCCGAGAGGAGTCTTACCTCTACACGGCCTCCCTCTCTGCCTCGGATGACCCAGGTGACGCTATCCCGGGCCCCTGAACCGGCCAGGACCCCTACCGAAGTGGTCTTGTCGGCCCCGGTCATGATTTGGTCCGCGTCCACTTGAAGCTGAACAAGGGTGGGCCCCACGGCTCGTGATCGAACTCCGTGCTGGATCGACGTGGGGAAGAACCCGGCGTTCTCCACATGGACGGTGACCGTGAACAGGCCGCCCCCATGTGCGGTGACCTCGGTTTCGGCGATCCGCACGCGGGGGAGCATTCCCGCCAGCTTCACGAGGAACTCACCGTGTTGCGCGCCCAGCTCGGGGAGCCGGTCAGGCGGCGGATTGTGGGTGACATAGGGAAGGAACCCCCCGATCTCCACCTCACCAAGGTCCGGATGTTGGAACGTTGCCCAATCCGCGAACGCCTCCACTCCGGCGGCTTCCAGCCGGGCAAGAAGTTGGGCGTCGGTGCCCGAGCCCCCGGCCGGCATGGATCCGCCGCGCCCTCCCGCCACCTGCTGGACCATTCCACCCCGGCCCCCTGGACGTTGACCGCCTCCAGCGTTTCCGCCCGGTGGCGTCCGGACCCTCCCCCCCACCTCTTCGGGGGAATCAGCTTGCGGACCGCCCTGCCCGGACACGCTGGGCCCTGCTCCTGCCAAGCCCCAGCCGGGGGTGCTGAACGATGGCACGCCGAACTGGAAGTACCCGAACTGGAAGAAGGCACCTTCCGGAGTCCGGTGTACGGGGACGTACTCGATCCCCGTGATCTCTTTGTATGCGTCGGAGGCGGCGTTGAAGTAGACAAGGTCCGGCGAAGAAACCGTGGTGGCCGGTCGCGTTCCCGAGCTGGGGTCGTTATCCCTTCCAGGCTGGGCTCCCCGGAGCCAACCACCCCCCCCACCTCTGCCTCCGAA
>JABDNZ010000517.1 GCA_013043565.1 Gemmatimonadota bacterium
TAGTAGTGGAGGCTCCCGGCCGCGAGATGGACCTCCGCGTGGTCCGGAGCCAGGGCCATCGCGCTGTCCAGGGCCTCCTGCGCCACCATCCGGCGTTCTTCACTCCGATCGAACGTGAACCAGTACATCTCGGAATGGGCACGGGCCAACTTCGCATAGGCCAGGCCGAATCCGGGATCGAGTTCGACGGCTCTCTGATACATTCGGACCAGGTACCTGAGGTCATCCTCATCATATCCCTGGAACTCTGCGGAGATAGGCCTCAGATAGGCTTCGTATGCGGCCAGGTTCTCCGTTGGGACCGCGTCGATCTCTGCTCGTTCCTCGGGGGTGAGGACAGCCCCGATGGCCTGGGCCACCTGTTGAGCAATATCGCTCTCGATGTCGAGGAGATTCCCGACGGTCAGGTCCCTGTCATAGTTGTTCGCCCAGACCTGTCCGCCCGTTTCCCCGTCGAGCAACTGGAAGGTCAGTCGGATTCGGTCGCCTTCCTTTCTGACGCTGCATTCTCCCACATGCCTCACCCCGAGGGCCGCGGCAATCTCGTTCACTGCCGGTGGGGCTTCGCTGAACTGGAGTACCGACGTTCGACCGATGGACAGGAGTGAAGAGATCTTCTGAAGTTTCAGCAGGATCTCGTCATGCAGACCCGAAGCGAGGTGCTCGTCGTTCGGATCCGGGCTCATGTTCTCACATGGAAGAACCGCGATGGAGGGACGGTCGCCTATGCCTGGACCCCCAACGATGTTTGCGGAATCCGGCCGACCTCCGAGGGCTTTCAGCACTCCCCCAGCGATCACCATAAGCGTTGCCAAGATCAAGAGCTCCGGTCCGCTGACCTGCTGCCTTCCCTTCTCCCCGTGATACCAAGCAATAACGAGCTGTACGAAGAAACCGGTAAGCAGCAGGACGTGAATGGTCCTTTGGATGCTCGGAGAGATACCCCACGGTTCGGCCATTACCTCGACCGCCTGGAATACCACAAAAGCACCCGCCAAGTAAGCGAGCCCACGCTGCACGACCTTACGCTGTTTCAACCGCTCGCCGAGGGGAAGTCTGGGCACAGAGAATCCTATGTGGAGAGTCCTGGACGGACCGCTACCTCTTAGGCAGACCGGCGCCAAGAACCCAGGAGCTTCAATTGTGATGGGGACGTACTAGACCGCTCCGAAATCTCGCGACAAGACGAGAAAAGGCAAGGAGAGGTGGATGATCCGATCTGATGTTGTGGGCAAGGCGGGGGCAAGGCAGATTGGCGCAGAAGGCACTCCACTGATGGGAAACCTCGGCCCCATCGTATCCGGAAAGAGGAGGCCAGCACATGGCCGAACGGCGTTTTACCGACCGGGAAATCGGATTGATCCTCAGAAGGGCGGTCGAACTTGAAGAAGGCACGCCCTCCACAGCGGTTTCCAGTGGCCGCGGCCTGAATCTGAAAGAACTCCAGGAGATCGCCAGAGAGGCCGGGATCGACCCGGTCATGGTAGGCCGGGCCGCCGAGGAAATGGAAGGTCGAGGCGGCCTCGAACCCCTGAGCCTCTGGGGACCGGCCACTGTGAGAAGGGAGGTCCGAACCGTACCGGGGGAGATGGCACGGGAGGAAGTGGGGGAGTTGATGCGGATCGTCGACCGGGAAGTGGAAGCCCAGGGGACCGTTGTAGAGGCTCTTGGAGGAGTGCGTTGGACGAGCAACACTCGATTCCTGAGCACCCAGGTCTCCGTCGAGCCGTCAGGGGAGGATACCCTCCTTCGAGTGGAGGAACGGTACAGCGATTCGATCCGGGGACCCCTCCATGGGGCACCGGCGGGCTGGGGTTTGATTCTCGGGTTGGCCCTCGGATTGGAGGGGCTGAGCCTCGCCCTACCACTGGTGATTGTCCTGACCGCCATCACGGCCATGATGGGGTGGGCCGTGGGAGATTTGGTTTGGAGGGGCATTTCGGCGGGTAGTCGAAAGAGGGTTCGGGCTTTGACCGGGCACCTCACGGAGGAAGCCAGTCGGCTCCTCCCTCCCCCTCCAAGGGACGAGGACTGACGGAGAGTCAGCCCTTCAGCTTTTCCAACACCCGGTCGTGGGGACATTTACAGCTGATCCCCTCCCCCGCTTCCTTTGCCCAGCAGTTGTTCGCAGACAGGCACCGGGATTTTTCCTTCAAACCCAGCTTGAACTGGTTCGGCAGGTCGGGCTCGGAGATCAAAGGGCGACAGAGAGAGATGTAGTCGGCGAACCCATCGTCCAACACCTTTTCCATAACCGATCGAGATCGGAACCCGCCTACGACGAGGATCGGGAGCTCGGCGTGACGCCGGGCTTCCCGGGCCAGGGGAACGAAGTAGGCCTCTTTCGCCTCACTCTTGATTCCTTTACGCACATTCAGAGTCTTGTTCCATCCCCCGAGGCCGCCACTGATTTCGACGGCATCGATGCCCATGCCGGCCAAGGCCGCGACGATTCCAGCCCCTTCCTCGGAGGACAACCCACCCTCTACGCCGTCCTCCATCCCGAGCTTGATCAGCACCGGATACTCGTCACCCACCTGTTCCCGGACGGCAGAACACACGTCTCGCAGAAAGCGCATTCGCTTCTCGGCCGTACCTCCCCACCGATCGGTCCTCTGGTTTACATACGGAGATAGGAATTGGCTGATCAGGTACCCATGTGCGGCGTGGATCTGGACTCCGTCGAACCCGGCTTGCTGGCATCGTCGAGCCGCGTCTGCGAAGGACTGGACGGCCGTTTCGACCTCCTGAGGGGTCATCTCCCTCGCGGGCCTGGTAAGGAAGGGCTCGTCGATAGCAGATGGGGCCATGGGTTCGGAGATGGTCTCTGCAAGGGAGTTCATCCCGCCGTGGTTGATCTGGGGGACAATGCGGCCACCCAGGTCATGGACGGTCTGAGCGAGGTTGGCCAGGTCGGGGACCAGATCGTCCCTGTGGATCCCGGTCATCTCGTCATGAGCTTTCCCGGATGGATGTACGTACATGTGACCGGTGATGATCAGCCCTACCCCGCCTCGGGTCAGATCCTCATAGAGCTCCGTGAGGGGGGGGAGCGGACGTCCGTCCGGATCTGCCATTCTCTCGGCGGTGGCCGATCGGACCAGGCGATTGGCGGTCTCCAGCGATCCGATCTGATAGGGTGTGAAGAGCAGGCCCATGGATGTTTCCTTCTATGACGTGGTCACGAAACGGATCTTGAACCTACGGCGGACCTGCCTCCCATGCAGTACCGCCTCAGACGGTTTCCGGCCGTGGAAGGGGATCAGACGAGGTCAGGCCCGGATTGCCGACCAGGGGCGCCCGTTTCGGCTCTGAAAATTCGGGCAGGTATTGAGGTCCTTCTTTTTGTTGCGTTTGCGCTCTGAGGAGCCAATTCTTTACTCGATCAGCCAACCAACCCTGATCACCGAAACGAGGGTGACAAGGCGGGGTGGTGTGGCCCGTCGTCTTTTTGGCGCGTTGCTGGAGGTGGGTTGTATGAGAGCCCTAAGAGTCGGTTTCCTCGTATTCGTCCTCTGGACCCCGACTCCTCAAAACGTAAGCGCCCAGGTTCCTGAAACGCCTACTCCGGAAGAAGCTGCGGCCGCCGAAACCGCACCCCTCTTTTCCACCCATGAGCTCCTCGAAATCACCCTCGAGGCCGACTTCCACACCATCCGACGGGAAGACAGGGAGAGGGATGCGGAGGAGCGCCCAGCGGTCATACGCTGGACCGAACCCGGCGGCACCTCTGGCTTCCAGGGGATGCAGATTCGCACCAGGGGGAGATTCCGGCTGGAGCGGCGAAACTGCGATCTCCCTCCCCTCCGGCTGAACATCCGGAGGAGCGAGGCGGACGGCACGGTCTTCGAGAATCAGGACAAGCTGAAGCTGGTGGGAGTATGCAAACCCAATCAGACCTATTGGGAGCAGTACGTTTACTCCGAGTACCTGGTCTATCGAGCCTTCAACCTTCTCACCCCCCTGAGCTTCCGGGTTCGTCCCGTCCAGGTTACCTACGTGGATACCAGCGGGGAGGAAGACACCCTGGTAAAGTTCGGTTTCCTCATCGAAGACAACTCCCGGCTGGCAGCCCGGCACGGGGGATGGAAGCGGGATTGGGAAGCGGAAATGGGGCAGCTCGATCCCCGTAGGCTTCGGCAACGCCACGCCCTCATCATGGAAGTTTTCCAGTACTTCATGGGCAATACCGAGTGGTCGGTGGCGGAGGTGCACAACATGGAGCTCCTCCAGTTTCCCGCCGAACCTCCCGTCACCGTCCCCTTCGACTTCGATTTCTCGGGCATGGTGGACGCCCGCTACGCCACTCCCCATCCAGAGGTGGGCGGCAGGGACGTTCGTAAACGGACATTCCGTGGGTTTTGCGCCGATGAGATGGGAAGGCCCCCTGAGCTCTACGACGAGGTGTTCCAGCTCTTCAGGGACAAGGAAGAGGAGTTCCGCCAGCTTTGGCAAACTCAGGAGGGCCTGGAAGAGGGGACCCTGAGGAAAGCCATGGATTATATGGATGATTTCTTCGAGATCATCAGCGATCCCGATCGGATCGAAGCCTACATGCTGAGGGATTGCCGGGGGTTGCGGGGCGGGGGATGAGGGGGTGGGCCGACCTTTGTGGCGCCCGGAATGAGCTGCGGGCGCAGGTCAGGCGGCCTTTAGAATGACCTGGTGAAGGGAGGTTGCACGGCCTGGAGGACCCTGCCCCGGCGTCCTCGCTCGTCTCGCGGGGTCAGCCTCCCCGCGTTTCCGCGGAAACGTTGTTTTCGCTAATCCCTTCTGTAGATCCAGTTTCCCGACGTTACCGCGGAAACGTCCGGCCTCCCCTGCCCGCTCGGCTCGAACCTGCGGTTCTCGTCCGGCCGTGTCACAATGCGAAAAGCCCGGGACAGCGTTGCTGCCCCGGGCTCTCCGCAAAGCGGGCGACCGGACTCGAACCGGCGACCCTCAGCTTGGGAAGCTGATGCTCTACCAACTGAGCTACGCCCGCACTGATCAGATTGTGCTGTTCGCACCCCGAAATGTATTCAGGGCCAGGCAGCCTCTCAAGACTGCCTGGCCCCGATCGACTTCAACTCTTTGGTCCGGGTCGGCGGTTGTCCCGCCGCCTGGCGAATCGGCCTTTAGCCGCCCACCACCTCGTACATGTAGCCGGTCACAACCTCGGACGACCTGAAATCACCGACGAACTCGATGGAGGTCTCGGCGGCCGGGATCTGGACACGAATGTCCGTCGTTCCCACCTCGAGCCCGGTCAGGCCACCGAAGTGGAAGCGGAGGGTCACGGTTCCGCCGGGCTCGGCCGTGTTGTTCTTCAGAGACCCGGTGACCGTGGCGCCGCCGGAGGCGCCGCCTTCCAGCATGATGTTCTCGACCTCATACCCGATGCTTTGGTACTGGTTGAACACCCGGCTGGCGTCTTCGTCGTTCTCCAGCTCGGAGTAGGCCCGGGCCATGATGATCCAGACC
>JABDNZ010000519.1 GCA_013043565.1 Gemmatimonadota bacterium
GACACGGTCGAGGTCATCCTCGAACTGGAGGGAAGGGAGGTCCAGCGTCAGAGTGTAGCCTTGCCCGCCAACGGGGCCACCGGGGTCGTGTTTGAGCCGTTCAACCTCTCTCAGGACTTCACTCGAGGTGCTGTCCGGTTTTCAGAAGCTGACGCTTTGGCTCCTGACGACGTTCGGTACTTTGTCGTCAGCCCGGGCCGGACCATCTCCGTCTTGGTCTTGGACAACGGGGGAAGGGGGGCCGCATCCAGCCTTTACCTCCGCGGGGCGCTCGAGATCTCCGAGGAAAATGTTTTCGGGGTCCGTGTCCGCACCGGAGGCAATCTGGCATCTGCCGACCTGGATGACGTGTCCGTGGTCGTAGTCAATGATCGGTCCGTGCCGGCTGGTAACACCGCAGCGGCACTGCGGTCCTTTGTGGAAGAGGGAGGGGGGCTCCTCGTGGTGACCGGCGAGCGAATTCGATGGCCGGGAGAGTTGGCCGACCTTCTGCCTGGCGGTTTGACCGAACCGTCGGATCGCTCTCCGAGTCGGGTCGGCCGGCTTGGATATCTGGACTACGATCACCCTGTCTTTGAGATCTTCAGAGGGCCCCGGTCAGGTGATTTCACAGGGGCCAGGTTCTTCCGATCCCGGGACGTCCAGGGGATGGGCCCCGAAGACGGGTCTGTCCTCGCCAGGTTCGACGACGGCACCGTGGCCCTGGCAGAGACGAGAATTGGCGAAGGGAGGGTTCTTCTGTGGACCTCCACCCTGGATGCCTTCTGGAACGATCTGGCTCAACAACCGGTCTTCCTCCCGTTCATCCATCAGTTGGTGAAGTACGCCTCGGGTAGGAACGAAACCGTGGAAGCCTTTACGGCGGGTCAGGTTCTGGATGTGAGTGATGCTACGGCCATGGCGACGGCCGGACTGGGAGAGGTCACGGAGGCTCTGGCTGGCCTCGACGAACGGGTAGCCTTCACTCCATCAGGAGTGGCAACGGCTCTCCCGCCTGGGGAGGGGCCCCACTTCCTGAGGTTGAATGAGCGGGGCATTTATGATATCCGCAATCCGGGGGCTTCGGACATGCGACCCTTATCGGTTGCCGTGAATGTGGATTTGGCTGAAGCCGATCTGGCCCCGTTGGATGTTGAAGAGGTGGTTGCCTCCATCGCCTCTCGGGCGGAAGACGAGGGCTCGCCCCGTCTGGAGAGTGTGAGCGCCTCAAGACTTCGCCTGGAGGATCAGGAGCGCCGACAATCGCTGTGGCGCTTCCTGTTGCTCGTTGCATTTGTGTTTTTGGGATTGGAGACGGTGGTCTCCAATCGCATTTCCCGGGCTGCCGTGAGGAGAGGGTCCCATGCCGGAGCATAAGTCCCCAAGGAAGATCCGTGTCTTACCAATCATTCGGAGCGTGCGAACCCGGTGGAGGCTTCGCCTTTTCCTGCGGGGGTTGAGCATTGTCCTGGGGGCAGGGTTCCTCGCCTTCCTCCTGTCCGCCTATGGGCTGGAAGCTGCCCGTTTTTCCCCTGGTTCCGTTGTGGCGTTGAGGGTTTTCGCCTGGTCGGCAGTGGCCCTGCTGACGCTGTTCTTCTTGGTTCGGCCGATGTTTCGGAGGGTCACGGATGACCAGGTCGCCCTCTACCTCGAGGAGCGGGAGCCATCCCTTGAATCCGCTATCCTCGGAGCCGTCGAGGTTGAGAGAGAACATCCCAAAACCACCCAGGGTGCCTCGCCGGCCCTTTTGGAGAGGCTGGTCGAACGGGCTGTGGACAAGGCCCGGGCGGTGGACTACGGGAGGGGAATCGATCGAGGAGGGCTCTACCGGGGATCGGCCGTTCTAGCCGTGGTTTCTTTCGCTGTTCTACTGTTCATGTTCTTCGGCCCCACAGAGGTCCGCTACGGGCTGTCTTCGCTGGTCCTACCGACCACCGAGGCGGCCGAAGTGAGTCCGTATAGCATCTCGGTGACTCCGGGTGACGTGACCGTGGCCCGTGGCTCGGACCAGATGATCACGGCCGAGCTTCGGGGCTTTGAATCGGATGACGTGTCCGTATTCTCTCGTGTGGGAGAAGATGATCCGTTCCAACGCCTTTCCATGCTGCCGGCGGACAGCGGTCAGCATGAGATCCTCCTCCTCAACCTGGGAGATGAGACCGAGTACTTCGTGGAGGCCGACGGAGTCAGGTCCGCCCTCCACCGGATCGAGGTCGAAGACCTCCCGTATGTCGAGGACATGGACCACACCTACATCTTTCCCGCTTATACGGGGCTCGACCCCAGAGAGGTTGAAGGAGGCGGGAACATTGCCGCCCTGGACGGCACCACGGTGAGGATGTCGATCCGCTCCACCATGGCGACGCCTGGGGGAGCCTTGTTGGTGGATGATTCCGCTGCAGGCGAACTTTCCCGTCTGCCGGATGGAACGCTTACAGCGGAGCTCCTGGTGACGGGCGACGGGGTGTACCGTATCGATCTCGCTCGAGCCGACGGAACCCTCGTGCCGGCTTCTCCCGAGTACACGATCGACGTCCTGGAAGACCTGCCTCCCTCCGTGGTCATCTCGGAGCCGGGCAGAGACGCCCAGGCCAGCGCCATCGAGGAGATCTTTGTCGAGGCGAAGGCTGACGATGATTACGGCCTGGCAGACCTCAGACTGGTCTTTTCGGTCAACGGCGGTCCGGAGGAATCGGTCCTCCTGTTCCGTGGAGGTGGATCTCCCCTGACCGAGGTGACGGCGGGGCACACCTTCTTCCTGGAGGAGTGGCCGCTGGAGACGGGTGACGTGGTTTCCTACTACGCTGCGGCCGTCGACAACCGGAGCGGTCAAGCTGAACAGGCCTTGAGCGACATCTATTTCATCAATGTCCGTCCCTTTCGGCGGGATTTCCGGCAGGCCGAAGAACAACCTCAGAACCAGCAGGGACAACAGGGCGGGGAGCAGCAAGGTGCCGGCCAGGGAGCAGGCGGAAGTCTCTCCGAGCTTCAACGTGAGGTCATTGCAGCGACCTTCAACCTCTTGAGAGATGAGAAGAGGTATTCCCCGGATGAATTCAGCGAGAACACGATAAGCGTAGCCTTGGCCCAGGGCAGAGTCCGGGACGAAGTGGCCTCACTTCTCGTGCAGATGAATACCCGGGGGATCTCCGAGTCCGATCCCCAGTTTCAGGAGATCGCCAGCCTGCTCCCGGAAGCCGTCAACGACATGGAGATGGCCGAAGCCCTCCTCAGGGAAGAGAACACCGGGGAGGCCCTGGCCCCTGAACAGCGAGCGCTTCGAGTCCTCCAGAAAGCGGAAGAGACCTACGAAAGAGTTGTCGGGCAGCAGCAGGGTGGCGGCGGGGGCGGGGGCGGAGGTGGTGGAGGGGGTGCCAGCGCTGATGAGCTGGCGGATCTCTTCGAGATGGAGCTCGACCGGTTGCAGAACCAGTACGAGACCGTCCAGCGAGGGGAACGGCAGCAGGCGGACGAACAGGTCGACGGGCTCATGGAGAAGCTGAAAGAGCTCGCCCGCCGGCAGCAACAAGAGCTTGAACGCCAACGGCGACGTGCTGAGGCCCAGCAGGGCTCCGGAGGTGGAACGGGAGGAGACAGCCAGAGGGAGTTGGCGGAGGAAGCCGAAGAGACAGCTCGGCAGTTGGAGGAACTGTCCCGTAGGACCGGGGACCAACAGCTCGCAGAGACGGCCCGTAGGCTTCGGGATGCGGCGGAGACCATGCGGCGGTCCGCCGCAGGGTCCGGACAGAGCCAGGGCCTGGCCGACGCCACATCGGCTCTGGATGAGTTGGAGGACGCCCAACGTCGGCTGAATCGGAATCAGGAAAGCCGGATGGGAGAAGGCATCCAAGGGGCGCTGGACCGGGTGAATCAGCTGGCCGCCGATCAGGAGAGGGTACGGGAAGAGGTAGCTCAACTCCCTGACGACCCCATCGACCGGCGGGCCGATGTCCAGCGGATCCACGAGCAGAAGGATGAGATGGTTCAGGACGCCCGTGCCCTTGAAGAGGAGCTGATCCGGATGCAGCAATCGGCCCGAGCCGAGGATCCCGAGGTGGCATCACGGCTGAACGAAGCGGTGGAGTCCATCCAGGAGGGTAGGCTCGACGAGAAGCTCGCCTATACCAAGGGTGTGGTCGAACAGCGGGAACGAGACTTCGCCTTGGAGTGGGAAGACCAGATCTCCTCCGACATCGAGTCCCTCAGGGACGAGGTGGTGGAGGCACTCGGAGCGTTCCAGGAGGGAACGCCCGATCGTGAGATCGAGGAGGCTCTGGACGAAGCCAGAGAGCTGGCCAGGGGCGCCGAATCTCTCGGGAGGCGTCTGGAGAACCGGGGGGCTCTGGGGCGATCCGGCCAGGGCCAGCAAGGTGAGGAGGGCCAGGAAGGCGAACAGGGCCAGCAAGGCGAACAGGGGCAGGAGGGCCAACAAGGCGAACAGGGTCAGCCGGGCCAGCCGGGCCAGCAAGGTCAGCCGGGTCAACAAGGCCAGCAGGGTCAGCAGGGCCAGCAGGGTGGAGAGCGCCCCGGGGGCCAGGCTGGACAGGGCGGAGGCCAGGAGGGAGATCAGGCCGAGGAACAGCGGGCCGTGGACTCGAGGGTTCAGGGGTCCCCCACGGGCGGGGCAACCAGGGGCGATCCCGAACCGTTCACCGATGAGGAGATCCGTCAGTTCACTCGGGAGTTCGCCCAGCGCCTGGCTCAGGCCCGTGAGCTCCAGGGGCGGTTGGGGGACGCTGGCCGGGAGCTACCCGATTTGGAGGATGCCATCGATGCGTTCGAGGACCTCCAAGACCCCAGGGTGTACGGGGACCTTCCTCAGATCGAGCTTCTCCGGGAGCAGGTCCGGGAGAGTCTCAAGCGGGTGGAGTTCCTATTGCGCCGGGAGGTAGAGGGGGAAAGCGTCGGGCGGGCGGCCCTGACCGGGACGGACGAGGTCCCGGCGGGGTTTCGGAAGATGGTGGAGGAATACTTCAAGAACCTCGCCAGAAGCGGCGGTGGGAGCGGCAGCGGAGGCGGCCCCTCCAGCTAAGATCCTTGGATGGTCGCAGTTCCCGTAGGGAGTTGACCTTCCAGTGAGACGAGGTCGTACGATGTCATGGGAAGGGCGTCGGCCGGGACCTGCGTGTCCAGGAGGCGAAGGAAGAACGGGAGATCCGCTTCCACGTCCCAGGACATCCAGGGCTCCACCGTGACGAAGAGGGAAGAACCCACCAGTTCCGGAGGGAAAGAGAGCCCCCCAGGTGGGTCGGTGAGAAAGTCTTCCCCGGGAAAGCTCGGACCCGCTATGGATCCGCTGAACGTCGATGTGGAGTCCGGCCCCGTAGGCCCGTTGAACCTCCCCGTTGACAGGACCTGGTCACCGACCGACACCCACCCTTCATAGATCCATCCCTCCGGCGCTACCGGGAGGCTCAACCCCGCCCCCACCGGCGTCGATCCGGTGTCCATGAACCAAACCCCCCCGAGCTCGTTCTCCGGGTCCTCGTCCGTGGGCGTGGCCAGGACGAACCGACCGCTGATACCGGTGAAGGATCGGTCGAAGGCGATCCAGTGCTCTGTGTCCAGGTTCACCGAGCCCTGAACCGCATCTCCCCCCAGAATGAAGGTGAAGGAGGAATAGGACAGGAGGGTATCCGACACCTCCAGGGAGACACCGATACCCAGGATATCCTGAGGATCCAGGCCGGCTTGGAAGGGTCCCGTCAAGATGCTGTCTGCCGCCGGATCCACCAACTGCCCGCTCTCATCCACGTTGAAGAGGACCACGGGAAGACCCCATGGCTCTGAAGCCGTCCCCGCTAAGGCCCAGGCTTGGTAGTGGAGGCCTCCAGTGAGGGGCTCCAGCCCGGAGAATGAGAGGGTGATCAGGGAATTGCCCTTGGGTCCCGTAACCCCGCCGTCCCCTCCGCATCCGAACAGCAGGATGGTGGAGAAGAGTGTGAGTAGGAAAGAGCCCGAAGTTCCGCGGATCATGACTGCCGGAGTGCCTCCAATTCGTCCACGGTCTGCGGCTTCCTGGGGCCGAGTCTCATGGCTCCATCGGAGGTGATCAGGTAATCCTCTTCATTTCGCACGCCGCCGAAATCCCGCCACTTGTTGAGCTCGTCGTAGTCGATAAACTCGCCCAGCGCCTTCTCCTCCGCCCACACGTCGATAAGCTGTGGGATGAAGTATATGCCCGGCTCGATCGTGAGGACGAACCCCGGCTCTAACGGGCGGGTCAAACGCAGGGACTTAAGACCGAACTGCGTGCTTCTCTCGTCCCCTGCGTAGCCGACATAGGCCTCACCGAGGTTTTCCATGTCGTGGACGTCCATGCCCATCATGTGCCCGATCCCGTGGGGCATGACGATCGCATGGGCACCGGCTGCCAAAGCTTCCTCCGTATCGCCCTTCATGATTCCCAGCCCCTTCATCCCGTCGAAGATCACCCGGCAGGCGGTGAAGTGGACATCACGGTTTGAAACGCCGGGAGCAAGGGACGACACCGCCGCGTCGTAGGCCGATAGCATGATCTCGTACACCGCCTTTTGCTCCTCGCTGAAGTGGGAGCTCACAGGAAAGGTAGTCGTGAGATCCCCGGCGTAGCCGGAGGCGGTCTGGGCACCGGTGTCCAAGAGGAAAAGGTCCCCTTCCGAGATGGTGTTCCCATGGAAGTGGTTATGAAGGGTTTGGCCGTTGATGGTGGCGATCACAGGGAATGCCACCGAGCCACCCGCGGCCATGGCGATGCGTTCCACCTCGGCCGAGATCTCCATCTCCTTCATCTCCGGACGAGCCATGCGGATGGCGGCTTCGTGCATGGAGACCGAGGTGGCCACGGCCTTTTCGATTTCCGCCACCTCCTCATCGGTCTTGTAGTTCCTCTGGTTCACGACTGCCCGGATCATCTGTGTGGACGCTTCCGTTCCAGCATCTTCCGGCGAGATCACCAGGAGTTCCATGAGCTGGAGTTTGGTCTCGGCCCGGTAAGGGGGCAGGAAATGAACTGCCCGGCCAGCAGAGACCGCCCTTCCAAGGATCTCGGCCAATGCAGCCCGGGGCTTGGTGTCGGTGGCTCCGACGCTTTCTGCCCGGGAAGCGATGGTTGGGAGGTCTCCCATCCACACGATGTAGTCGATGCTCAACTCGTCGCCGAAGATGGTCGTGGTGCCTGCGTCCACGTCGATGATGGCGGCAAGGTCGGCCTGATCGAGGCCGAAGTAGTAGAGGAAGGTGCTGTCCTGCCGAAAATGGTACGGATTGTCGGCGTAGTTCATTGGGCTGTCGCTGTTGCCCAAGAACAGGAGTAGACCACCGTCAAACTGGGACTGGAGGACCTCGCGTCGGGTCACATAGGTGTCACGTGCGAACATCGTTCCTGTTTCTCCATGGTCTTCTTGGGCGGAATGGAAACCCCAAAGTATAGCCTGGTCCGGGTGGCACCCGCGAGGGATCTCACAATTCTCTGGTCCACCGTAATGTTGCCACCACTACCGCGGCGGCCCCCAGGCAGGCGCCAAGGACGGCGCCGGGGAAGGGGTTTCTGAGACCGGTCTCGACAAGCCCAAGCAGCACTACGGCCGCTGCGGCACCCGGCAATACAGCCCAACCCAGTCTTCGACAGATCGTCCAGAAGATTCCGATTCCTGCGGCTACTGCGATGGCTCCGCCGGTCCAGAAGAGCCAAGTGGTACCTGGTGGATAGGAGGCCAGGGAAAAACCCAGAACCAGGAGCAGCGGGATCCCTGCCCAAGTCCATCCCGTGCTGCGAATCCTCTCCAAAGACCCCAGAAGGAACAGGAGGACCGAGGTCAGGATGAGGTGCTGGATAAGGCCCCCAAGGCCGACAGCCAACCAAGGGACGAACGTGACTGCCCCGGAAAAGTCCGGCCAAGTCGGCGGTTGGGAGGGGCCCAGCCGCGAGAGAGCCTGGGAGGCCCCGATAAACGCCATCGCCAGAGCCCCCCCGGCGACTGCCGGTCGGAAGATCCGGGTCCGAGGCTCCCGGAGCCATGTGTGGCCCAAGGATGCCAGGAGGCTCAAAGCTGCTGAAAGGAGCATGGCTCCCAACCCGACTCCCAGGATGACCATGGCGGTTTGGTTTCCGAAGGAAAGGGTGGTCGAGAAAACCCCTACCGCATTGGGCCATTCGTTGATTCCGGTAAACAGGAAGAGAACGGCGACCGGGACCGACAAAAGGCGAAGCGGGCGGGTTTCCAGGTGGCCCCGAGCCCACATTACGATGGCCAGGACTCCGGCACCGATGGTAAGGAAGATGAGAAGCCCGATGGGAACGAGGCTGGGCAGCGCCCGTTTGCTCTCCTCGGCTTGCCAGGTTCGGGCCCACTCCTCCGGTATGTGGACGAACCGCCCCACTCCCACGACTTCCTCACCCGCAATCCGGACCATGAACCGGCCCTCCCCCTCCGCCAGGGGATATCCCTCCGTGGCGGCGAAAGTAAAGGTCCAGTCGGTTCTTTCAGGGAGGACGTTTTCATCTGCTGAGATTTCCCGGATCCTTTCTGGGTCGCCCCCCAGCTGAAGCTCCACGGCCTCCGTCGCGAGGATCCTGGCCTCCTCCTCGGGAAGTCGGGCCCCCGCCCTCCCCTCCGGGAGGTCGTGGGTCACTCGAGGTGACCGGCCGGTTTGGTAGAGCCCCACGGTAAAGGCCTCGGCTCTCTCTTCGGGAGGAACTTCGAAACTTACGAATCGGACGCGCCAGTTCGGGGTGTTTAAAAAGTCTCCCAACAAATTCCGATAGTCGTCCTCGGAGCCCTCCTCCCACACGAACCAGTGGGCAAGAGGTCTCTCGGAAGCCACGGAAAAGAGGGGTGTCCACTCCTCTCCGAGGGAGATCCCCTGGGCCTCGAGGGCAGACCTTGCTTCTGCCTCCATCTGCCCTCGATCCACGGCAAGTCGGGGGGAATCAACGGTCCCGATGCCGGAAACCCATACGGCTAGGCCGGTCAGCCCAGCAGCACCCAATCCGAGAACCCCGGCAGCCGGCAGGGGCCGTCCGGCTCTGCCCCGGGCCGCTTCGTCTGCCGGTGAGGCCTCCTCGGGCGGAGGCTCGGCGGTGGGGGCCTCGACCCCTTCCTCAGCCGGGGGGCGCCAGCTCCGGTTCAAGGCCCAATCGGGGACGGTGGACGCGCCTCCACTACGCCGCCGGGTCCAGAGAACCACCAACACGGGGAGGAGCCCGGCAGCGATGACGATGGACCGATCGATCCACAGCCCTCCCGTGTCAGCGGCGAAGAGTGGCAGGGAGAAGAACACCAGGTCATAGAGGTAGTGAGCGATGATGGCGGGGACGAGGCCGAAGAACACGCAGGCAAAACCCCAGGCTACGTAGGTCGGAAAAATCTCCACCACCCGGGCGTAGGCTGGTTGCTGTGGGTAGTTGGCATGACTCGCCCCGAAAACCAAGGCCTGGAGGACCACGGCTGCCCAGATCCACAGCCAGAACCTACCGTGCCGTCGTCCCAGGATGGCGGCTGCTCCGATGGGGATGGCCCTGAAAAGAGTTTCTTCGGAGAAGGCTGCAAAAAGCGACGTCCCTACAGCCGTGATCCACGGAAAGCGGGTGGCGAGGAGATCTGGTGCCGCCAGGGCGCTGGCCGGGCTCCACCAACCCAGGACCTGGCTGGTGAACAGGTAGAAGACCACCACGAATCCGAGCTCTATTCCCACTACGGCATAGGGTGCCAGGGTTCTCCCCAGGACCGGTGTCGTGTTGGCGACACCAGGCGCCCAGATCTTCCACTGCTGGATCTGCTCGGGAAATCCCAGCCGCATGAGACCCTCCCCGGCCATAAAGATCAAGGCCAGGAAGATCGTGCCGCCCACGAAGGTGACCACGGCCACAAGGGCCAGGGTCGCGACATGCACCTGTTCCGGAAGGGCGGTGTTGTATCCCATCCATGAGAGGGGGAGGTTGTTGACCTGGTCCAGGGCCATCAGTCCGGCAACCACTCCCCCCCAAACCAGTGGGGCCCGCCACTGGATCCATCTCCCTCGGAGGAGGTGTACGGTCCCGACTCCACCTCCTATCACCAGGAACAGAAGGACAAAGACGATGGTCCCGGCCAGGGATACGCTCTCATTCGCATTCCTGGTTTCTTGATAACGCCTCAGAAAAGCATCCGGAACATGGACGAAGTGCGTGACCTGGACGAGGCGGTCTCCGGCGACCCCGAGGCGCAATCGAACCTTTGCCTCCGCCAGGCTGATATCGGAGCGTTCAAAAACGAAGGTGTGGTCCATCCGGCCGCTGGGGAGCTCTTCCTGGGAGGACTCCAGGAGCTCGTACAGGCTCGGTTCCACCCCCCAGTCGCGTGTGGCCTGATCAACCGCCAGGACTCTCGCCTCGTCCGTCCCTAGGGTCGGGCCGGGGGTGTCCTCCGATATCCGGAGGCGAAACCCGTACACCCTGCCCTCCGGGGTGAACCGTACCTCCGCCTCTTCCACCGTTTCCTCGGCGAAGTGTCGCACTCGCCAGGCATACAGGGTGAACGCACCTTCCCGGACGATGGAGTTCAGCTCCTCCAGACCACCTCCCTCCAGCTCCATGTAGGTCTGGAAAGCCGGGTTCAGGTGGGCGAAGGTCGCGGCCTGCCGGTAACCTTCCGGATCCCACTCGTGTTGGTCCGCCAGGGCTCTGGCTTCGGCCAGCGCGCTCTGGCGGTCCATTTGTATGTCCACCGAGAGGATGGGGAAGGCGACGGGAAAGAGCCTGAAGGCCAGAACCGATCCGGCCAGGCCCAGAAGGGCCAATATGATCCAAAGAGCTGGTTTTCTCGTCATGAATGCCTTTCAGGTCCCGGGTCGTGTTTCATGGCCTTACCCTAGGGCCGGAAGGTTCCGAGACGCAATCTGATTCTTCCGCTGGCGGAGGACGATGGTGTCCGTCGACTGGGGGTGCTCCCTTTCGAAAACCCTAGGAATCCCATTATTTTCAGAAATTGGATAATTTTGGGGGCTGGTGTCGAAGCTCGAATCGGCCGACAACCCCGAGGCCCGATCAACGGAGGATCAATGAGGAGATCCACATTCATACTGTCCCTGGGGTTGGTGGCGCTCGCCGTCACGGCTGTGGCCCCCGTTGGCCTGCAGGCCCAGGACCAGGGAACCGAAATCGGTGAGATGGTTCCGGAGTTCACCCTGCCCGACACCTACGGGAAC
>JABDNZ010000520.1 GCA_013043565.1 Gemmatimonadota bacterium
GAGTGAGATAGGTGGCAAACCCCTCGCTCAACCACACGTCGTCCCAGTCACTCTCGGTCACCGAATTTCCGAACCACTGGTGGGCGATCTCGTGCGTGACCAGGCCCGTGGCGGGCTCCATGGTGACCGACCGGGCACCGTAGAAGATCACGCTGGCGTGCTCCATCCCCCCGCCCATTCCGGCCGCTTCCACGTTGGCCAGCTTTTCGTAGGGATAGGGTCCGATGGCATGGCTGAAGAAGGTCATGGCTTCCCGGACGGGGGTCTCAAAGGTGGCGATCCCCTCTTCCCGATCCTGATGGAAGACCCAGGTCTGGAGAGGGATGCCATCCAAAGTCCCGAAATGCCGAGATGCGAATCGAGCGACGCCCAGGGCGTTGAGCCATGAGGGGATCGGCACGGACTGTTTCCAATGCGTACGCCGCATCCGGTCCGGCAGGTCCGTCTCTTCCTGAAGGAGGCCGTTGGCCACCACCTGGTAGTGGCTTGGGGCCGTGACGATGAACTCACTCGTGGCCTTGTCGTATGGATGATCGATCATGGGAAGCCACTGTCGGGCCCGGTTTGGCCAGTTCACGCTGAAGAACGTGCGCTCACCGTACTTGTTGGGACCGATGTTCAACCCCGCAGCCGGAAAGCCTCCATAGGTCACCGTGATGCTGACCACGTCCCCGACTTCCGTGTCATCATCCAGGGTGATCCGGATCCGATCCTCCTCGTGGACCCACTGGGCAGGGTCTCCGCCGGAGGTGACTTCTGACACCGTCATCCCCTTTCCACCGCTCCCGAAAGAGGTGGAGGTGAGGTCCAGCCACATCCCTGAAACGCCAGGCTGTCGAATTCGGAAATCGATAACGGCCTCCCCCTCGATCCGGTCGGTGTCGTCTCGGAGGCTGAGTTGGAACCGGTAGTGCTCCGCGTCGAGCCCGAGCTGTCTTGGGTAGGGGTCCCTTGGAGGTGGGCCACCTGAGTGGGAGGTCAGAAGCGGGACAACAGTCAACAGCAGGGGGAGAACGGAATAGAAACGCATGGTCGGCTCAACCTGTCCCGGCTCGGGGTGGGCAGGAATAGTCTCGCGCCCAAACTAAGCCATCGTTCCCTCAAGTGCCTCCCACGAGGGAGACCAGGTACCAACCAGCCGGTTTCGGGACTATTTTATATGGCTGAGGGGCCATAGCTCAGTTGGGAGAGCGCTGGCTTTGCAAGCCAGAGGTCGCCGGTTCGAGCCCGGCTGGCTCCACTCCTCTAACATCTTGTGATGCGGTTGGTTACATGGACCCCTCGTCGCTTAGCGCGGGGAGGGGTCTACATGTAAGTGTACATGTTGGCGCGGGAATCGGGTCGGGAATTAAGCCGGCCTAGACCGGCCTTTTCGCCAACCAGGCACCCCTGCAAGAATGCGATGCTGGAGGTCTCGCCTGGGTGAGGGTGATCCCGGGAGTGTTGCCCCAGTCCACCCTCTCTCAAGCCTGAATCGTCCGGCTCGCCAGCGATTCACTGGTTTCCTTCTGGCCGGAGCACGCCAGGCATCGAGCGCTGCATCCGAAAGCCAGACGGTCAGGTCGCCACGGTGGCGTAGACCTGCCTCGTACTCAGGCCAATTGCGAATCCGATTTCGGGACTTCGCGTACTTGTACTGGCTGCGCTTGGGGTACCGCATCAAGGTTGGCTCCGGGTTGAGGTTCTCGAGCCCTCAAGGTGCGATCAAGGATGGAGCCATGCACCAACGCCGTTACGAGAGGCCGGTATCGTGGACATGCTAGGATGGTGGCCAGCCGGATCAACAGCCCAATGGGTCAAGGAACTGAAGAAGGAGGAGTATGACCCGAAGGAGGCGGCCAGCGTTGCCCTGGTGGGCACCGTCCAGAATAAGGTCAGGGGTGGAGAGATCGAGCGGAGCGAGGCCGTCCGGGTCCTGGAGAAGGCCGGGGAACTTATGGCCGACGATCCTTGGGGCGAAACCATGACCAAGGTCACCCAGGCGCTAACCGAAGTGTACTGAGAAAGGACTATTGACTCTGCCGTGCCATGAGCCACCACTATCGGTGGCCAGGATTGGTCTGCCGGTCCCTCCGACCCAGGTCCGCTGGCCAGCAGCTTACTCAACCCGTAGCCACGCGCCTCCCACCAAATAACGCACCCCTCATGCCACGGTTTCCAGGCCACATCCGTCTATAGAACACATAGGGAAATCGGACCCGCGTGCACGCTTTTGGGGGTCCGTGCGTCTATTAGCTAACTACAGACAGTAGAAAATCCGCATTCCGTTGCAATGGTTATCGGTGGAATCCCTGCATGCCTCAGCCAGGAGGATCGATGTCCAGTCCCAATAGGCCGGCTTCTTTGAGGGGTAGGGCGGGATCGCCCGCTACTTCCCTGCGTTTGCCGATTACCCTTTGTGCTCTCATCTTGCTCGGGGCCTGTACGGATGAGATGACCACCCCCATGGAGGCCAATCAGTCCCTCCTTGAAAGAGCTTCGGCCGTGGGGTTGCAGGATTCCGAAACACAGAAGCTTTTTGGTGGTGAACGAGACTTCGTCGAACTCTCCTCACGGGAGACCTCCTTCGCAGGAATGTTTCTTGAGGGTGGCGTGTTGGTCGTGACCGTGACCGATTTGGACAGAGGCGCCACGGTGGTTTCAGACGTACAAGGAGGCGTATTGCCGGAGATTCAGCAACGGGGGAGGGCTCTTGGCGGGCTCGAAGTCCGAAAGGTCGAGTACTCCTTCCTGGAGCTCGCCAACTGGCGGAACCTAGCCTTCCGCCACGTGATGTGGTTCGAGGACGTTACTTCACTGGACTTGGATGAGCGCCGGAACCGCGTAAGCATCGGCCTCGCCACGGGCTCCGGACGGGCCCAAGTGTTGGAAGTGCTCAAAGATTTAGATGTTCCGTTAGAAGCCGTCGCCATCGCTGTCACTGGTTCAGTGAACCCGGGAGTGTTGAATAAGAAGCCGGAGCCTGCTCCGCCTTTGCGGGCGGCGACGAACCTGTACGACCGCGTCCGGCCGATCCCGGGGGGCGTCAAATTCGTCGTCTCGAATCCCTCCTATTCAACGAACTGTACAATGGGATTCAATGCTAGAAGCTGGCCCTCCGGCACCTACCGATTCATCACCAACTCGCATTGCACTTACGACCTGTTTGATCTAGACCAGGGAATCACGAAAGCGGTTCAGGTTTCCGCGCCTGACACGATAGGCTTGGAAGCCGTAGACCCGGACGGGTGGACCTGCGGTTTACCAGGGTTCCGCAGGGTGTGCCGATATAGCGACGCCGCCGCGTACTCCTACTACGCCAGCGTCATTGACAGTGTGGATTTTGGGGCGATCGCCCGCCCTGAAGGACCCCCAGGAACCGGATCCAGCTCGGGGAGCACGACAATCGATTCGATTCGCCCCCGGTTCTATATCAAGGGGAGCGTCAACTGGCCCATTTCTGGAGACTCCGCCCATAAGGTTGGTCTCAAGACCGGGTG
>JABDNZ010000528.1 GCA_013043565.1 Gemmatimonadota bacterium
CCCCAGAGGCCATGATGAGCGAGAACGCCCCCGAGGCGTTCCAGGGAATGGATCGCTTCGATGCCCGGAAAGCCGTCGTGAAGGCTTTCCAGGAGCAGGGTTTGTTCGGCGGGGAAGATCCCCATACGCACAGTATCCCGCGGTGCTACCGCTGTGATACCGTGGTTGAGCCCAGGCTCAGCGAGCAGTGGTTCGTGAAGATGAAGCCGTTGGCGGAGCCTGCGTTGAAAGCTTCCCAGGACGGCACCGTCACCTTCGTGCCCGATCGGTGGAAAAAGGTCTACGAGCACTGGATGGAGAACATCCGGGACTGGTGCATCTCTCGGCAGCTGTGGTGGGGGCACCGAATCCCCGTCTGGTATTGCCAGGGGTGCGGTGAGACGATCGTGGCGAGGGACGACCCGACCGCCTGTACCTCGTGCGGCAGCGAGGATCTCCAGCAGGATCCCGACGTTCTGGATACCTGGTTCTCCTCCTGGCTCTGGCCCTTTTCCATCTTCGGCTGGCCTGAGAAGACGGACGATCTGAAAGCCTTCTATCCGGGCCATGTCCTTTCCACGGCACCGGAGATCCTCTTCTTCTGGGTCGCCCGGATGATCATGGCCGGCTACGAGTTCATGGGGGAGGCGCCCTTCAGCACGGTCTATCTTCACGCAACCGTCAGGGACCCCCAGAACAGGAAGATGTCCAAGTCCCTGGGGAACGGTATCGATCCTCTGGAGGTCGTGGACCAGTTCGGAGCCGATGCCCTCCGGTTCACCGTGATCTCTGCGGCCGCCGTGGGTACGGACATCCAGCTCGACCCCGACGACCTCGAGGCCTCCTTTGCTTCGGGCCGAAACTTCGCCAACAAGGTTTGGAACGCCGGGCGTTTCACCTTGATGACTGTGGGTGACGATCCCATCAAACCCCTCTCCGAGGTGAAGGAGGACCTGGAGCTCTCGGATCGGTGGATCCTCTCCCGCCTCTCCGATACGGCCGAAAGCCTCACCCAGGAGCTGGAGAAATTCCGACTCCATGACGTGGCCGAGAAAGCATACCATTTCTTCTGGGGTGAGTTGGCCGATTGGTATCTGGAGTTGGTGAAACCGAGGCTGAGGGAGGACGCCGAGCCCAAGAGCAGGGAAGCGGCCAGGACGACCCTGGTCACCGCCTTCGACGGGATCCTGCGGTTGCTCCATCCCCTGGTTCCCTTCGTCACGGAGGAGCTTTGGCAGAAGCTACCGTGGCCGGCCGGCACGCCCAAACCCGAATCCCTCATTTCGGCACCCTGGCCCGTCAAGGATCCGGCACTGGAGGACCCTGAGGCCGAGGAGCAGGTAGGGGCTGTACAGGATCTCATCACACAGGTCCGGAGCCTGAGGAAGGAATATGGTGTACCTGAGGGGGCGGAGGTGGAAGTGGCCCTCGCAGGGGCGCCCCCGGCCTTCCGGGAGGCTCTGGCCTCGGAGGACTCGTCCATTCGGCGCCTGGCCCGGGTGGGCACGCTGACGGTACAGGCCGGTGTAGGGGCGGGAGTGGCTGGAGCCCATGGGGTCCTTCGGAACGGGACCGAGCTTTTCCTGCCGTTGGAAGGGGTGGTGGATCTGGAGAAAGAGCGGGAGCGCCTCTCAGCCGAGATCGAGCGACTCGCGGGGCAGCTGAAGGGTGTGAGGGCCAAGCTCCAAAACGAGAATTTCGTCAGCAAAGCACCGGAGGACGTGGTGGAGAGGGAGAGGGACAAGGAAAGCAAGTTTCTCGAACAGATGACGAAGCTCCAAGAGAAACTGCAGGTCTTCCAGGGATCATGATGAGGCGAGAATCATGAGTTCGCCCAGGTCGTTGCTGGCGGGAGGGTGCAGAGCAGCCCTCCTCTGTGGGTTCATCCTGGTCGCAGCTTGTGCCCGCCCGGTGGGCCCCAGCGGTGGCCCCCGGGACGTGATTCCCCCCATGATCGCCTCGACCTGGCCGGACACCTTCGCCACCATCGAGCCCACCAGAGACCCGGTCAAGATCGTCTTCAGCGAGCGTATCAGCGAGCGCCCCACCGAGGGCCGGATGAACAACGCGGTTCTTGTTTCCCCGTTCACGGGGGAGCAGCGGGTCAAGCACACCCGGTCGGGGTTGGAGATCGACGTCATAGGAGGCTTCCAACCCAACCTGGTGTATCGAATTCGCGTCCTTCCCACCTTGAAGGATCTCTTCAACAATACGTTGGAGGGTCCGTTCGAGCTGGTCTTTTCCACCGGCCCGGCCTTCGAGACGAACGTGGTCGCCGGGATCGTCAAAGAACGGATCACCGGTGAAGCCTCAGAGGGGGTGAGGGTGGAGGCCAGAGCCCGTGGCCAGACCGATCCCCCGGTGTACATAGCAGTATCCGATTCCGTTGGCGTGTTCGCCCTCCGATATCTTCCGGCGGGGGCCTATGATCTATCACTCTATCAGGACGTGAATCGGAACACGGAACCGGACTACCGAGAACTCCAGGGAAGGGCCGATTCTCTGGTGCTGGGTCTCGGACCCGCTCAGGCCGACACCATCCTGCTTCGCGAAGTCTCGCTCCTGACGCCGGACACCACCCCGTCCCGACTGATCCGAGTGGAGTCGGTGGACTCGCTCCTGGTGAGGTTCGAGTTCGACGACTACATGGACGCCGAAGCTTCTTTGGACTCGGTACAGGTCATGATCGCACCGGAAGGGGGTGAAGCCCTCCCGGTCGCGCGGCTCATGTGGCCTCGGCAGGTCGACTCCTTGCAGGCCGTGGCCGACTCGGTGGCCAGGGAAGAGCAGCGGATTGCCATGATGGACTCGCTCCAGGTCGTGGCCGACTCCCTCAGTGGCGTTCTCGCGGGAGTCCAGGCCGCCGGCGACACGGTTGCCGCCGACTCGCTGGGAGCCATGCTGGAGCAGATCATGAATCGACTGGCTCCCCCCGAGGAGCCGGAAGAGCCACCCCCAGGGGCTCCGGCGCCCGGGGCGCCGACCGAGCCACCGCCCGTCCTTCCCCAGCAGGAGTTCTTCGTCCGGATGGAGGGGGGCTTGCCTCCAGACGAGCTCCTCCAGGCCGTGATCGGACGGGTGGTGAACATCAACGGGCTGGGAGGAGGTGGTGGTGAAGCCTCCTTCACCTGGGAGCCCCCTGACCCACCCGCGGAGGAGGTCCAGGACACGGCGGCCCTTCAACCCGATACAGCGACGGTGACCCCTCCGGACACCGGGAGTGCTTTTGCGCCGGAGTCGGGACGGGTGGTCACCCCGGTGGTCACCCCGGAAACCGGGGCCGCAGGCTCCATTGGGCCGGCCGGTTCTGTCCTTTTTCATTCGCAACGGGGGTCGGTCAAAAAGCCCCGGGGTCCAATCACCGAGTCGAGACCTCCCGGCCCTGGACCGTGGCTCGGCAGGCAAAGGGAATGACGGACCCCCGGCGGAACCTTCCTGGCGTCGATGTCCTTCTGGCGTCTGAGGCCTTCCGACCCGTTCTGGCCGATTATCCCCGGGGCCGTGTGGTGGCAGCCGTCCGGGACGCCCTCGTCCTGGCCCGTGGGGAGATCGGGGCGCTGGGTGAGGCGGCGGTTCCGGCCGACGACGCTGAGTGGGCCCGGCGGGTAGGGGATCTTCTTTCGGTCCGGGACCTTCCCTCTCTGCGTGGCGTCATCAACGCCACCGGGGTGATCCTCCATACGAACCTGGGGCGGGCTCCCCTCTCCCAGGCGGCGCGTGCCGCCATGGTCGGGGCGGGCAGGGGGTACTCGAACCTCGAGTTCGACCTCGACAAAGGGGAACGGGGGTCCCGGTATGTTCACTGTGTGGACCTCCTGAAGGAACTCACTGGAGCCCAGGACGCCCTGGTGGTGAACAACAACGCCGCGGCGGTGGTTCTGGCGCTGAACTCCATGGCTGCAGGGCGAGAGGTCCTCGTGTCCCGCGGGGAGCTGGTGGAGATCGGCGGGGGTTTTCGCATCCCCGACATGTTGTCCAGATCGGGAGCTGTTTTGAAGGAGGTCGGGACGACCAACCGGACCCGGCTCGAGGACTACAGGGAGGCGGCCGAAGGTGGTTCCGTGGGAGCCATCCTGAAGGTTCACCGATCGAATTTCCGAATATCCGGCTTCACCGAAGAGGTGAAGATCTCCGACTTGGCCGCCCTGGCGGATGAGCTGGGGCTCTTCCTCTTCTACGACCTCGGATCGGGCCTGCTGGCGGACCCCGGGAAACTCGGCCTGCCTCCTGAACCCCGAGCGCATGAAAGCCTTCTGGCTGGCGTCCATGCGGTGGCGATCTCCGGCGACAAGCTGTTGGGCGGCCCACAAGCCGGGATCATCCTGGGGGATGGGGAGGTCGTGGGCGCCATGCGGAAGAACCCCCTCTGTCGGGCCTTCCGAGTGGACAAGGTCACCCTTGCCGGGCTGGAAGCTACCCTCCGGCACTACCTGGACGAGGACGAGGCGTTACGGGAGATCCCGGCGTTGAGGATGCTCTCGGCGCCTCTGGACGACCTGGCTGTTCGTGCCCAGCGTCTCTGCCAAGAGCTCGTAGAGGGCGTCGCCAAGGCCCGGGTCGCGGAGGGGAGCGGAGTCGTAGGCGGGGGCACCTGTCCCGGCGTCGATCTCCCGACCTGGACCGTGCGGCTCAGGCCCATCGACGCATCCCCCCGGGCTCTCGCGAAGGAACTACGGAGCCTGCCCAGGCCGGTGGTGGTTCGGGTCGAGGACGAGGAAGTGGTCATCGATATGAGGACCGTGGAGCCCGACGAAGACGCCTTCTTGTTGGCCGCCCTGAATCAGGCCTCTGAAGCCTGTGGTTGAGTCGGCCGGACTCGGCGCCGATGGGCAAGAACCCGGCGGCAGCATCCCCCTCCGGCCGGCGGTGTTTCTGGATCGGGACGGCACGATCATCGAGGAGGCCGATTATCTGGCGGACCCGGATGGAGTCAGACTG
>JABDNZ010000542.1 GCA_013043565.1 Gemmatimonadota bacterium
GTTCCATCCCGCTCCACGATCCAGATATCACCCTGGTAGGAAAAGGCGATGAGATCCCCGTGAACATGGGGGTTCATCATGAACTTGATGGGCTCAGGGATCGCGGCACCGGCTTGATGGTTGAAAACAGCCAGTGCAAGGAAGGATAGGACGGTCAAGAAGCGGAGCCTTCTCATGGTCGCCTCCACGGTACGGGCGGTTCAGGTCTGGAAACGGCGATAAGGTAGGGCCGGACCCAGAGCGGTGCCACGAAAAGCCGGGAAATAGTGCCGACCAGGCCGGATTCCACTACCTTCTCGCCCCACCAACCCGGCGGTCTGCCCGGAATATGACCCCTAGGAGGAGCTGGCCATGTCCCTCGAAACCATCCAAGTGAGCCCTCGGAGATTCGTCTTTCCCGGCATAGCGCTCATTCTCACCAGCGTTCCATTCATCGGCGGCCCCGGTGGCCAGATCCACGCCCAGGAGTGGCTCCAGGCCCCGGCAGAGGCTTCCGATTATCAACAAGGGGGCACCCTCTACGCTCCGCTGATGAACTTCGTCTATGAGCTCGAGTCCCGCACCGAGCTCATGAACGTGGTGAAAATCACGGAAACTCTCGGCGGCAGAGACGTCGTCCTCTCCATCCTGTCCAACCCACCCGTCTTCCAGAAGGCCGACCTGGCCTACTCGGACAAGCCTGTGGTCCTCATCGTGAACAACGTCCATGGGGGGGAGGTGGCCGGGAAGGACGCCGCGATGGAGATCATGCGGGACCTCGTCTTGGGAGATCTCAATCCACTTCTGGACGAGGTGGTCGTGCTCGTGGTTCCCACGATCAACCCCGATGGGGCTGAGGCCCGGCGTCGCACAAACAACGAAGGCTTCGATATGAACCGGGATTATCTGAAGCTGGAATCTCAGGAGATTCAGGCCCTGGTCACGAAGATCATCTATGAATGGCGGCCCGATATCTTCGTAGACACCCACCATGGGGGTTCGGCGCCCTATGCCCTCACCTTCCAGACGAACATGAACCCGGCCGGGGACCCGAACATCATGCGGCTCGGGAACGAAGAGATCATCCCGCAGATTCGGGCGGCGCTCCGAGCCGAGGACTACGATGGGTTCTGGTACTCTGGACCCAGACAACTTCCAAACGGCGAGGTCGGTTGGGCACCCACCTCCGTGGAGCCCAGGAAGCAGCACGTGTATGGGACCCTTGCCAACACCGTCGGCTTCCTCTTCGAGACTCCCAGCGGGAGCCACCGTGTGGTGGATAACGGCACCAGGGTGGTTCCAGTGCCTGACGAGGAACGGTACCGTCACCAGGTGAGGGGTGAGTACATCGGGCAGCGCGAGCTCATCCGGTACGCCGCGGCGAACCCCGAGACGGTCAGGGACGTGGTGGCCAATGCCCGGGCCGACGCCATCGCCCGGGGCAACGACGATTCCGACGACGACCAGATTCCTATCGCCTATAAACAGACCGAGAAGCGCCGGGAACAGTTCTGGTACCGGGAAGGGGGACGGGGATCAGACGCAGAGTTCGAACTGGTGGAGGGTCCGATCCTCACCGAGTGGCAGCCGACGGAAACGGTGGCTCGCCCCTGGGGATACCTGATTCCGAATTCCCTGGCGAAGGTTGTGCCCCTCCTCCTCCAGCATGACATCTCCGTCAAGCGGACGACGGAGCCGGTGGAACTGGAGGTGGAGACCTGGTACGCCACGGAGGTGACCCATGACCAGTACTTCCAGGCCCACTATTTGAAAGCGGTTACTGCCGAGAGGCGTACTGAGACGGTCACGCTTCCAGCCGGTTCGTTCTTCATTCCCAGCGGCCAGGCCGGGTCGAACCTCATAAGCTATCTCTTGGAACCCACCACGAATGACAACCTTGTCACCTGGGGATACCTGGATAACGTGGTCGAGGTGACGCCGTCGGCCGAAGCCATGGAAGCCCGGAGGGCCGAACTGACGGCCAGGCTGCAGGGCCTCTCCCAGGCCGACCGGGATCGGATGGGCGCCCGCCTGGAGCGGCAGATTCAGGAGGCGAGCCAGGGTCAGGCTATACCCATCCATCGGGTGATGAAGAAGACTGACATCCCAGGGATATTGGTGAGGCCCTTCAACGAACACGAACCAAACCGGTATTTCCGTTGAAAGAGGTGGAGACGCCCTGCTCAGGAGGGAGCTGAGAAGGCGTCTCCCCCGTTTTCACCTTGAACGCCCCGGGGTCACGCACCCCGGGGCGTATGTCGTCACCCTGGAAAAGGCGTATTCTCTAGCCCATCATTCCCTCATGAGCGACCTCACCTTCTTGAGAAGAGCCATCGCTTTGGCTGAGGAACACTCCCTCTCCGGAACGGCGGGCCCCTTCGGCGCCGTGGTCGTAAGGGATGGGGAGGTTGTTGGGGAGGGATGGAACCGTGTTGTTGTGGACAAAGATCCCACGGCTCATGCGGAAGTCCTGGCAATAAGGAACGCCTCACGCCAGCTGGGCACACATGCCCTCACCGACACGGTCCTATACAGCAGTTGCGAGCCGTGCCCCATGTGTCTTGCGGCGATCTATTGGGCCCGTATCCCGAGAGTGGTCTATGCCACACGGGCCGAGGATGCCAGAGCCATCGGTTTCGATGACGCCTTCATTGCCCACGAACTGAGTCTGCCCTGGGAAGAAAGGCGCATAAAGAGTTCCCAAGCCCTAAGGGAAGAGGCAAAAGCCGTGATGGAAAGGTGGAGGCAGAAGCCCGACCGATCCGAGTACTGAGGCCGACCCGCTCCCTCTGCCACGAGCTCGTCAGGCAGCCTCCTCGGCCCCGAGAGTCTTCCTCACCAAGAACCGGTTAAGGCCGATCAAGACCCCCAGAACGATGGCCCACTGAATCAGCACGGATCCGATGTTGTAGTTGGAGAAAAGGGTCCAGGTATCCCTCCACCCTTCTCCCCTGGACTGGAGTAGCATCCAGACCATGAGGACGACGGCCTCCACAACAACCAATCGGATTGCCCAATCCCACCAAGCGCCCACTCGGATGTCCGAGTGGCCAGTATTGATATGGGTCTCCCTCCACTCCGTGACCCCGTACCTGAGCACGGCCACGGCGAAGAAGAACCCCGAGAGCATCAAACCAACTCCCCATACCCAGTCCTGGTTTTGAAACACGGCCATGTTCAGAGCACTGGGCACGCCGCAGAGGATTCCGGCCACCCCCACGATCCCGATGGCCCGCCGACGGGTGAGGCCCATGTCCTGGAGAATCCTGCTGGCCAACTCGATCATGGAAACCAGGCTCGTCCAGGCGGCGAATACCAGAGCCAGGAAGAAGATCCCCATGAAAAACTGACCCCAGGGGATCTGGGCGAAAAGCTGCGGAACCCAAATGAACGTCAGGCCTTCGTTCCCGGCGCCCACGACCGTTCCATAGGCGTCGGGCATGATCGAGAAGACCGTGCAGAGCACCATGATCCCGGCGAGGAGGGACATGGAGTTGTTCCCGAAGCCGATGACGAAGGCGTTAAGGGCCGTGTCCTCCCGCTTCCGCATATAGACGGCATAGGTCAGCGCCAGGCCCCAACCCGCACCAGTATCCCAAGCGTTTTGAGTGAGGGCTTCCAGCCAAATGCGGTAGTTTGCCAGATCCGCCCAATTCGGAGTGAAGAGGAAGGCCAGTCCCCGGCTCGCTCCCGGCAAAGTGAGGGCTTTTATCGCAAGGACGATGACCAGGACGATGAGGCTTGGAATCAGAATCTTGGCAGCCTTTTCGATTCCTTTCACCCCCCTGGAAACCACAAAGACACCCATGGCCATGGCGATGAGGTGGGTAAGAAGGGCGGAGGGTGTCCCCGCGAAGCTCTCCCAGTAAGCTTCAGGGACCTCGGTGGGGATCTTCATGGTGACGGTGGCCCACAGGAACCGGATCGTCCACCCCATCACCACGCTGTAGTAGAACATGATTGCGGTGGCGGTCCAAGCCACCCAAGCGCCCATCCATCCAAACTTCGGGCCTACCGTCTTCGCGAATGCCCCGACGGTCCCCTTTCTGGTTCCCTTCCCCATTCCGAACTCGAGGATGAGCAACGGAATCGACCAGAGAAGAAGGAAGACTGCCCATGCCACAAGGAACGAGCCCCCACCGTTTGATGCGGCGATTCGGGGGAATCTCCAGATATTCCCCGTACCCACCGCCATGCCGAGCATGGCCAGGAGCATCCCCCAACGAGAGCTGAAGACCTCGGACTTGGACGCCACGCATCCCTCCTAGCTGTGATTCTTCCCTCCTGAACCGGGCAAGGTGCTGCTTGAGTGGAAGTCGGTCAACGTCGGGGACGGACGAACTCCCAGGGGGACTTCAGATACAAATGATCGCCCCGGGCTGCCACCCCATGGGAACGTAGAAACCGTACGCCAGGAGGCATCTGCCGCCACTCTCAGGGTGGCTCACCTGGCCGGCCCACCCGCTCTGATTCGCGAAGAGAATGTCGACCTCGAGCTCGGCGGGTTTCCGATTCCGGGGATCTGAGAAGAGGGCGTCCGCATCTGCGGTATAGGTGTAGTGTTCCGAGTAGTAGATCTCTTCGAGTGACGCCAGGACCTTCACGAG
>JABDNZ010000546.1 GCA_013043565.1 Gemmatimonadota bacterium
CCATACCCCGGATACGAGTTGTCGTAGACCTCCTCGCTGAAAAACATGGACCCGATGTCGTCCATCACCTCGGTCCAATAGTCGGCGAAAGTCACGGTGAGATCCGTGTACAGGCGCTCGGGCAGAAGAGGGTTCCAGGTTCCCACTGGCTTGGTGGGCTCGAAAAAGAACGTGCTGCTGGTGCCCATTTCGTGATGGTCCGTGACGAGGTTGGGGCGCCAATGGTGATGGAACTCGATCCGGGCCCGGCTTTCTGGGTTCACGAGGGGAAACCAGTCCCGATTCAGATCGAACCAGTAGTGATTGGTTCGACCCCCAGGCCAGACCTCGTTGTGCTCTCGATCGACCGGATCCGGAACGAACGGCTGGGCCCTGTTCACAGAGGTCCAGCTGGCATATCGGTCCCGTCCGTCGGGGTTCAGAGTCGGCTCGATGTGGAAAATCCCCTCATCGAGATACCTGTCGATCTCCGCCCCCATCCCCGCGACGAGCCAGTACGCAGTGAGGAGAGCGGCCTCCCCTCCCGAGGCCTCGTTCCCGTGAACGTTGTATCCGAAGTGGGCGATGGCTGGAAGGTCCCCGGCCGTCGCTCCGCCGGGTTCCAGAGAGGCCAAATGCTCTTGGCGGATCGCCTCCAGCCTTCCGTGGTTTTCGGGAGACGTCACCGTCAGGACCGGCATCTCTCGATGTTCAAAGCTCGTCCCGATGGACTGATAGGTGGCTCGGTCGGACAGCCTGGCCAGCTCCTTCAAGTAAGCCACGATCCTGTCCTGCCGGGTGGTGAATGTCCCGATTGGGTAGCCCAAGAACTCTTCCGGGGAGGGGATTTGAGGATCGAACCTCTCCCCCTCCGGGAAAAAGTAGCCGTTCTGTGCTCCGACCCGGCTCGGCGAGATGGCCAGCATCATCAGGGCCAGGAATGGGAGTAGTATCGGTGCTGAAGTGACCCGGCCACCGATCCGGCGAGCCTTGGAGGGGTTTCCGTTCATCGTCAGAACATCCTCTTCGAGTTGTGAGTGATCCAAGTCCCGGCTAGGTGAAAAACTCCTGGCCGGTCGAAATCCTGAGAGCGGCCATCCGGTCCTTCTTCAACCGTGGGGCTCGTCTCATCCACCGATGGGTCATGAGTTGGTACCGGAAAGGTAGTCAGCGTTCAGGGCTTCATAGCCCTCTTTCAGGGGCCCGTAATAGTCCAGCGCCTTCCCGTCCTCCACCACTTCGCTCCCCACCAACCTTACGGTCACGAACTTATTCCAAGCCGGTGGATCCAGATCGGGAAAGTCCAGCCTCTCGAAGAGCAAGTACCTGGCTGAGGCTTCCCTTGCCAAACAAGAGTGGATCACCAACTCGGCATCGGTCAGGAGGTTCAGGACCTCCAGGACCCTGATGAGCTCAGGGGGGTTCCGGGGCCGGAGATGAAGGGCTTCGTTTCGGCGAATGTCTTTCAGCTTCAGGAGGCCGGGGGCCAGAGTCGCCGCGCTTTTCTTCTGCCCGCAATGTTCCTGCATGATGCAGGCAATCGTGGCATTCACCTCGGGCCATTCCACTCCCCCGAGGCCATTCACCAGAGTGTGGATTCTGTCCTGTTCTACCTTGGCCTGATCGGGTCTTGGGCCGAGGGGCGGTGCTGAGACGGCGTGCGCCGCCGCGTGCCGGCCAGCGTAGTGCCCGGTAGCGGCCGCATGCCCTTGGCGTTTCGAGGCGAAAAGCTGATCTCCGGCCGCGTAGAGACCGTCCAGGTTCGTCCTCAGGGCCCAGTCGTTCATCAGCCCCCCTGGGTACCCGAAAAGTTCTCGCCCCTCTGCACCCAACATGGAGCAGGCGTCCGAGGTGTTGTGGGTGTTACCCGTGCCGTGGGGGGGAGAGCAGCGGGTCCCAGACCACTCAGCCCTGGCCGATTTCTCCATCATCGTGAACTCGGCGCCGGCCTTCCACGCCATGGCATGCCCGTCTCCGCAACACTGGGGAGGCCGAAACTCGGAAACGCTCGGCATTTCCGGGGAGGACAGCCAAAAATGGGAGGGTCGGGACATGCATAGGACGGTGGCCTTGGCTTCAAGGATCACGAACCGCCCGGTCCGCGTGTGGACTCCGGTCGCGCCAACGATCTTCGACCCCTGACCTCCGATCCCACGGAGCAGGGAAGTGGCCATCGTTCGATCGAGAACCCTCACCCCCAACAGCCGGCATGTGCCGTAGAGAGCCGATTCGAACGTGGTGCCCCAAACGCGGAGGGTGTATCGCTTCTCGTAGTCGTGGGCAAAGAGCAGCTTGGTGGTCTCGTCCCGGAATTCGGCACCGACAAACTCGCCTTCCGTGTCCCGGATCTTGCCCCCCATGGCTTCCAGGTCCACGAGCCGGTCCCAGCCCTCTCGACAAGCGATATAGTGAGAGATGCCGTTGCCGTAGCCGCCGTGGCTCTTCACCATGGCTTCGGCCAGATCCTCCGGTGAGATGCGGGAGCAAGGGTTGGTCGCAGCCGATTCCCAGTGATCACACCCGGAGCCTCCGGCACCACTGCCGACTGTTGCGCCCTTTTCCACCAGGACCACCCGAACCCCCTTCCGCGCGGCACCGATGGCCGCCCAACAGCCGGCGACCCCACCCCCGAGGACGAGGACGTCCGTTTCGATCGTGCTGGTCTGGTCCCACTCGACAGGGTAGGGCCAATCGACCGCCGGGGACCGGGGGGTCACAGGGATTTCACTCCACGTTCAGGTTGGGTGATCAGAGTCCAACCGCTCGGACATGCTAGGTCAGGGTGAGGTGGATGGCCAGGTGAGGGTGACAAGCGTATTGACATCGTCGGACCTATTGTACTATATAACCATAACAATGGTACACTAGTACTTTTTCAAGGCTGAAACCTTGGAAATCTCCATCGACCAAAAGAGCGGGGTCCCTCTTTACCGGCAGATCATCGAGTCTGTGAAGTTTGCCATCGCCCGGGGGGCTCTAGCTCCCGGTGACAGGCTGCCGACGGTCCGCCAGCTCGCCGTAGACCTGCAGGTCAATCCCAATACCGTCGTGCGAGCCTACCGAGAGATGGAGCTCGGTGGGGTTCTGGACACCCAACAGGGATCTGGAACCTTCGTAACGGACGAACGGCCCGAGATCGATGCTTTAGAGCGGAGTCGGATGCTCGACCAGATTCTGACCGAGCTCCTGGCCCGTGCTTCAGGGTACGGCTTCACGCTTGACGAAGTGCTCGACGGGCTTCGTCAGCTAAAGGAGGAACAGTGATGAGACAAACCTCACATGGTTCGGGAAACGGTAAATCGTCCTCTGGTTTTTCGTTTGAGAGGTTCGCAGCCTCCAGCCGCGCAGATTTTCGTTTCGCTCCGTTCAACTCCCTCCTTCTGGTGGCGATTGTCGTGGCGGGGCTCATCACTCACCTCAGGGTACACGAGTTCACCATGGAAGCGGTTGCGCTTTCCATGGGGTCCGCCTTGGGTCTCGTGATTCTCCTGAGGTGGACGCAGGTATGGGAAGCCGTGGTCATCCTTGGCACGGCGACCTGCCTCGCATTTTTCCTCCACCTGCGCCCTGACAGCGAAATCCTCCTGGCTTCCGTCATCGTTGCCCTCCTCGTGGCTCCGTCGGTTCAGATCGCCTACCAATGGGAGCGGGCCGTTCTCCTACGGTTCGGGAAGTTCCGCGGTCTGCGGAAGTCTGGGTTGTTCGTAGTCGTCCCGGTCATCGACAAAGTGGCTCAGTTCGTGGATCAGCGGATTCGGGTCACCGATTTCAGTGCTGAGACCACGCTCACGGCGGATACGGTACCTGTGAACGTGGACGCCATCGCGTTCTGGTTGGTGTGGGATGCGGAAAAGGCGGTTCTGGAGGTGGAGCAGTTCGGGTCAGCGGTGGTGATGGCGGCCCAGACCGCCCTTCGAAACGGGATCGGGAAGAACGACCTTTCGGTCTTGCTCTCCGAAAGAGACCGGTTAGGCCAGGAGATCCAGGAAGTCCTCGCCCAGAAAACGAATTCGTGGGGGATCACCATCGAGGCGGTGGAAATCCGTGATATCATCATTCCCAAAGGCCTCGAGGACGCCATGTCCCGCCAGGCTCAGGCTGAGAGGGAGCGTCAGAGCCGGATCATCCTCGGGACCGCTGAAACGGAGATAGCCGAGAAGTTCGCAAAAGCCTCGGAGCATTACCAGCAAAACCCCGTCGCCCTGCATTTGCGAGCCATGAACATGGTCTATGAGGGGCTGCGGCAAAAAGGCTCCATGATCATCGTGCCTTCCACCGCAGTGGAAACGATGGGCCTCGGGGCCCTCGGAGGGTTGACTGCCTTTGGAAAGGGAGGAGGGAATGTTTCTGATTCCAGTCCCGAACCGTCCGGTGTCCCTGGGGTTGTTTCGTCTCCTCCCGATTCCATCGAATAGGGCCGCGACCGATACGCCGCGGTCGGGCGTCGACAAACGGGTGGGGTCGGCCAGCGCGGACGCCAGCGGGTCCTCTTCGACTCGGTCAGGCGTTGGCCACCAGCTCGAAGTCGTCCAGATAAGCGATCCGGCCGGGATCCGGCAGCAGGTGGGTGAGATCGGTCCCTCCGGCTAGCTCACGGTCGAAGGCCGCGAGATCCCGCTCGTGGCCCTCATGCTCGGTCTGGTCACTGGCGTAGACGATATCTCCGACCTTCTGCTCTTCCAGAGACAGGCCTTTCCGGATGGCCTCTGCTCCCTGAAGCTGAGCCACAATGGTTGGGAATCCGTACCTGACGGAACCATCTGTGTCTTCCTCAACCTTCCCGTCGAACTCTGCCAGCAGGACCTGGAGCTGAGCGCCCACCAAGGCGTCCGGCGTCGTCCTCTCGACGTACCTTTCCACAGGTTCCCTATTCCGCTTTCGGCCGACTTGAGCATCGGGACCTCGGCTCTTGCCGCTGGTCAGGGATTTGCGGACGTGCGCGCTAGCCCCACTCACGCTGACCCACTGGGTACCGCCTTGGGCCAGGGAAGCTCTGAAAACTTCTCCAAGGATCACCTTCCGAAGGTTCCTATCCCTTCGAAGCCGGTTCCGGCGTTGGACGGCAAGGGTCCTCAGGGCCGGCACCGCAAAAAACATGGTGCTATAGGCCAGAGGTACCCAAACCAGTCCAATCCAGACCAGGTCCCCTGCCAGGCCGAGGCGGGGAAAAATGAACCACGGAGCCGTGGAGGCCGCCACCAGATTGAACGTGTTGATGCCGGCAACAATTCCGTTTGCCTTGGCATCATTTCCCGTAACCTCCTCAGGTGGTTCGAGGCGCCTCCATGCCGGATCCGGCTCCCGTTCGGTTACGGCTCCCTTGGCGCTCACCATGAGTTCCGGGAACACGTAGCCCAAGACCCCCTCTTTCGTCACCTCGACATCGCCTCCGTGGGTGACCATAAGGCGTGCCAGTTCCTCCTCGGCTGCTTGGAGAGGGAGGCCGGAGTGCTGCACGAGCTCGGTGGCGGTGAGGACCCCCCGGCGGGCTCGGATGAGGCGGATCACACTCCGGTCATTCTGAGCCTGGGTCGGTTTCGGTCGATCGGGACCGAAGACAAAAGCGAAGACCTTTTTGATAAAGGGGACCTTCGGTTCCCCCCTTCTTGATCCGTATCGCCTTTCCCACCGGTGACCGTAATAGGGTCTGCCCCTCCCCCAGCCGGGGCTCCAGAAGAAGTACCAGAACCAGAATCCTCTAAAGGTGGGGATGCCCCCCCTCCTTCCACCCAATCGGCCCGAGCTCCGTCCTCCCCCCCTCGATTGGCTGGCCACCAGGGCAGCGATGATCAGGGCTACGAAGATCACGAAATAAACCAGGAGCATGAGCACGATCCAGGCCTTGAAGGCCCTGGTGAACCCCTGCCAGGCGCCCTCCCTGAGTCGGGCGAAAAAGGGGATCGCGTCCCTCTGGATGAGGCGGGGATCGAACCGGTACACCAAGGTCCCGGTCTCGCCCACCTCCAGGTTGCCCTTCCGGGTCTCCAGAAGGGACCGGAGAGAAGTCTCCACTTCGTCACGGGCCAGCCCGGTTTCTGCGACGACGTCCCCGACGGTGGCTCTGCCCCTGGCCTTGCGGAGGGCCGTCAAGACCAAGGAGAGGTCCGGGCCGGACGGCGTGTTGGATACCGAGAGTCGATTCATGGTCCGATCCTCATGGAGCGTCGTTGGTGAAGGGGGGATAATACCCTCGCCCTGATGAGTTGCTCCATCCTCCCGTGCCGCTTATGGTCCGCCATTCAAATGGTCCACGATTCCTCGGACGCCCTTTCCAGCCCTGGATCCATGGGACGAACCATGCCTACCAAGAACCGCCTCGTTGTTCTGCTCCTGGCGACCGCGCTTGGAATCATCGTGGGTCCCTCCCGGCTTCAGGGAGTTGTCCGCCAAGAGTCCCACCAGGAGCAGGAGCTTTTCCAATCCATCGAGCGGAACCGGGAGTCTCATCTCGCGTTCCTGCAGGAGCTCATACGGGCCCAGGCCGGAGGTGAAGAATCGGTTCAGGCCGTCGTAGCCTCGAGGTTCGAGAACCTGGGACTCGAGGTGGAAACACTGAGGCTCGAGCCCACCCAACTCAGTCCGGCCCTCGAATTCGCCGCTGACGAGACC